>JBFYSM010000058.1:0-2872 GCA_041301605.1 Chloroflexota bacterium
ATGTTTCGGGGTGAACAGTCAAATTTGAATTTGTGCGATTTGGAACAAAAAAGGTGTTGCGGGAAATATCCTGCAACACCTGATATTGTGCAAGGTTGGTTACATGCCGGCCAGATAAGCCAGGCCAACAGTTCCTGGTCCGGCGTGGGTGCCGATGACGGGACTAACACTGGCAAAGATGGTTTCTACCGGTTGAATCCTGGCCACTGCGGCATCCAACAAGGCGCGGGCATCTGCTTCTGCATTGGCATGTAATGTAGCCAGTCGAACAGGTGTCCGACCACCAATCTTTTCAGTTAGTAGATCCAGGACGCGTTCATAGGCCTTGCCTTTGGTACGGACTTTATCCACCGATTCGACGCGGCCATCTCGCAATTCGAGAATTGGCTTCAGATTTAGAGCAGTACCCAGAAACTTTTGTGCTCCGCCAATGCGGCCGCCGCGGTGAAGGAATTCCAACGTATCAACGACAAACAGAACACCAGTGTGTTCCCTGGCTTTTTCGGCAAGTTCTTGGCATTCATCCAATTTGGCACCTTCCTGTGCCGCGCGAGCAGCGGATAAAACCTGATACCCCATTGCCATGGATGTTGATTGGGAATCGATGATGGCAATTTTATCTTTTGCTTTTGGAAGCATTTCCAGTGCCTGTTGCGCAGATTGGATGGTACCCGAAAGCTTGGAAGAGATGAATATGCCAAGCACATCAAAGCCCTTTTCCAGTATTTCCTCGAAGACCGTTTTCATGGTCATGATGGATACTTGGGAGGTTGTTGGCATCACTTTTGCTGTACGAAGGCGTTTGTAGAATTCATCTGGAAGGATATCTACGCCGTCTTGGAATGTTTCATCTCCCCAAATCAATACCTGAGGTGTAACCGTGATGCTGTATTGCTTGAGCAAATCATCCGGAATGTAAGCGGTGCTGTCAGTGATAACTGCTACTTTCGACATGTATTCCTCCTGAGGCTGGTAGGATTATTCTGAGGGTTATAAACCCACCGGCATATGGAAAGTTGCGCATCGTTTTCCTTGACCATTAACCGTTTCTGGAATAAAATCTGTCCGCCTTCGGGCAATTGCTTTTTAATGAAGAAGTAGCGTGTTTGAGACCCTCACTGGACGCCTGAACCAAATCTTTGACCAGTTGCGAAAACGCGGTAAACTCTCAGAAGCCGACGTTGATGTTGCTTTGCGCGAAGTGCGGCTGGCGCTATTGGAAGCGGATGTGCACTATAGGGTCGTGAAAGAGTTTGTGGCACGCGTCCGAGAGCGAGCTGTTGGTCATGAGGTATCCAAAGCTCTCAATCCTGGACAACAGATCGTTAAAATCGTCAACGAAGAGTTGATTGCCACCTTGGGCGATTCTTCTCCGCTAAACCTGAGTGGTGAGAAACCTCGGTCTATTATGTTGGTGGGGTTGCAGGGTTCCGGAAAAACGACTGTCGCAGGGAAATTGGCCCGGTTCTTGCGATCCCGGGGTGAGCGTGTTATCCTGGCTGCCGGGGATCCCTATCGTCCGGCGGCTGTTCAACAGCTGCAAACCCTCGGTACACAATTAGATGTGCCAGTCGTTGCAGAAAGCGGAATCAATCCTCCTGAACTGGTTGCACGTGCCCATAAGATTGCGCAAAAGGGCGGATACAGCGTTTTGATCGTGGACACCGCGGGCCGATCTCAGTTGGATGATCATTTGATGGGTGAATTACAGGCCATCGTCCGTGAAGTGCCGCCTGTTGAAATATTGCTGGTTGTGGATAGTATGATCGGTCAGGAGGCCTTGCAGGTAGCAGAAGGGTTCCGCGATGCGATCAGTTTGACTGGGCTCGTCATGACCAAGATGGATGGTGACGCGCGCGGCGGAGCTGCGATCTCCATTCGTTCAGTCACTGGCGTACCGATCAAGTTCCTGGGTGTTGGGGAAAAGCTGGAGGCCCTGGAGGCTTTTGATCCTGGACGCCTGGCCTCCCGTATTCTTGGGATGGGTGACATGCTTGGCCTGATAGAGAAAGCGGAAGCAGTTTTTGATCAGAAGACAGCCCAAGATCAAGCTGAGCGCCTGATGAAAGGCCAGTTCACGCTCGAGGACTGGTTAAGCCAGATGCGCCAGATGAAAAAAATGGGCTCGCTAAGCCAGATGATGGAAATGTTGCCTGGCCAACTTGGGAAGGTTGCTCGCTCGGCTGACCCTCGTGAAATTGAGAGTAACTTGATAAGCTCGGAAGCCATCATTAATTCGATGACTGTTCAAGAAAGACAGAATCCGGATATACTTAATGCCAGCCGTCGTAGGCGAATAGCAAGTGGCTCTGGAACAGAAGTACAGGAAGTGAATCGTTTGATGAAGCAGTTCCGAGAAATGCAACGATTGATGAAGACAATACAAAAAACTGGCGGGCGTAGGTTACCGCGCCTGTTTGGTTAGGCTGACAGAGAAGAGAGATGCACCTCCTTTCGTGCCCCTTGTCTCCCTTGGAAGTTTGCCGCTAATTTGAAACTAACAATTACCTTAAGGAGAAATGCTAGATGGTTCGTATTCGATTGCGTCGTACTGGATTGAAGGGTCAACCTTCCTATCGCATCGTTGTTGCGGATAAGGAAAGCCCGCGCGATGGTCGCTTCTTGGAAATTTTAGGACACTATAATCCGCGCACGGAACCAGCCACCTTGGAAGTCAGCGAGGATCGCGTCTATGATTGGCTGGGCAAGGGTGCCCAGCCATCCGAATCGGTGGCACAATTGTTCAAGACTGCAGGCATACTTGATCGCTTTGCCCGTTTCAAGTCGGGTGAGAAGATCGAAGTATTGCTGGAAGAAGCCGCGAAAGCTCGCGAAGGGCGTGTCACCAGTCCGAAAACCAGCAGATAACATC
>JBFYSM010000379.1:0-7556 GCA_041301605.1 Chloroflexota bacterium
ATTTCTTTAACAAATAACCCCCGTATATGGGGGTTATGGGGCGGGATACCGCCATATCTTAGGCTGGGGGCAAAGGATTCGAACCTCTACTAACTGATCCAGAGTCAGTTAAACGCAAAAGCATCAAGAGCCATATTGAGAGAGTATTGGGTTGAACATCCACTCCAGAAGCCGCCGGATATCCTCAGCCAGCACATACTCAACCCGAATCCCAAATGCCTGGGTCAATCCAGCCAACCCTTCCCACCAGGCCAATCCCTCATCCCCGGGCAAGACAAACTCCAGAATCGTTCGGCGGATGAAGGGCAGGGGATGTTCTTGAACTGCCAGGTTCAATCCTTGGATCAGGATTACCGAACCCTCATTGGCCGGCATGCCCCATTCCTGCACCTGTCGCTGGAAGGCCAGACGCGGCTCTGGGTCCGGCCAGAAAACCTGCAAGAGCCGCAGTGTCCAACCCGGCTGCATGGAAGCCAGGATAGCCTGGTAGACCTCCTGTGGGCGCACTTCAGGCCGGTCCGGGTCCGCTAATAACTCAGCAAATAAACGCTTTGTCCCATCCTCCCCCACCAGGGCACTGTATGCGCCAACCTGCATGATCCCTTTGCTCAGCACAAAGTTATGGGTTGTCCCAACCTCCTTTTTCCCCACCCTTACACTCCCCTAAACATGCTTTCATCCAATCCCAGATCCGATGCCCGGAAGCCCGTCCGCATCGGGCGGTTGCCGGTTGGAAGCAGCCCCTTCCCGGCCTCGAAGCGGAACAGCGGCGAAAACGACGGCCGCCCGGCGCTGCGCTCGACAACCTGGGCAACCTCCACGATCTCGCGCACCACCTGGCCATGCTGCGGGCTGCGCTCGATGTAAACGATGGCCGTGACCGCCTCGGCGAAGGATTGGGAGATCTGGACCTCCGACATCCGGGCGGCGTCCGGATGGGCCTGCACCACCTGCAGGAAGCGCGGCCAGACATGCTCGGCGCTGGTGGCATGGATGGTGAAGGCCGAGTGACCGTGGCCGGTGGCGGCTGCCCGGATCAACTCCCAGGCCTCCGCCCCGCGCGCCTCGCCGATCACAACCCCGTGCGGGCGGGAACGCAAGGCGGCCCGGATCAGGTCGTACATCGTCACCGGCGGTGGGCCGCCGCGAATCTCGGCCCGGGTCACAGAGTAGACGATGTTGCCGGTATCCGCTTTCCCATCCCCGTTCCAACCGTTCAGGACGATCTCGTTACTATCCTCCACGATGAACAGGCGGATCGCCCCGCGCGGGTAGTAGTCCAGCATCTCCTGCAGGATGCGCCCGCCCACGAATGTCTTGCCCGAGCCGGTCGCCCCGGCAATAACCAGCGTGCCGCCGTGCACCATGACCGCCAGCAGGTAGTTGGCCGCCTCGGGCGTCAGGAGGCCGCCACCGCGCGGGAAATCCCGCCCGACAAACTTCGGGCGGGGAATGGGCGGCAGGCGCTGCCGGCACAGGAGCGCCAGGCTGCCCTGGCTGAGATCTTCGGCGGTACGGTAGTTGGAGATGCGCAGGGTGATCGTATCCCCATACGGGGAGGCGGGCGCCATGATGTAGTTGATGCGCACGCCCTTCCTGCGCACGTTCCCATCCGCCAGGGGCACCATAACCTGCAGCATGGCATCCGCGATCGGGTAATCAGGGGTGGGGGCGCGTTGGCCGGCCCGGTCGATCATAACCCGCAGGGCATCCCCGATCCCATCCGGAACCATCCCGGCATGCTCCCAGCCGCCCCGGGTGGTATACACATAGATATGCCCCAGGTTGATGGCGATATCCTCGATCTCGGGGCGGGCGATCATTTCCAGGAGCGGCCCCATCCCCGAAAGCTCGCCGATCAGGCGCAGCAGGAACTCATCCGGCAGGCGAAACCCCGAACCTTCGGCCGCACGCAATCGCACTTCTTCGAAAACCTGGCGCGCCAGGGCTTCCACCTCGGTAGAGGAGAGCGACCGCTGGCGGGCTTCGACTGCCTTCCTGGCCCGGCCTTCCTCAGCCAGGATATTCCACCAGCGCTCAGCCTCCTCTGCCGAATGGGCCTCCCGGATGGGCTTGAGGGTCTTTCCAGTCACATCGAAGACCACGCCCTACCTCCCGAACAGGCTGCGCTTTTTGGTTGTCCCCGGCAGGAGTCCGGCCCGGGAGGCGCCCTCCCGCACGGCCGGCACGAAGTGGCTGGCAAAGCCCAGCAGGGCCTCGGCAAAGGGGCCCAATTCCTCCAACTTCTCCTTCTTGTAGCGCCAGATCAGGATATCCTCGCGGCGATCCGAATTCACCGCCTGGGCCGCGAGGCGCGGATCGACGATCGGGATGATGCCGTTGGGCACCAGCGCCAGTTCGATCTTGTCCTCGGCTAAAGCCTGCTGGAGCAGCTTATGGGCAGACTTGAAACCCTCTCCGACCACCTGGTTGTAGCACAGCTTGACCCGGCTGCCGACGAACTCGTGGGCGCCGCCCTTGCCGACCAGGCCGGCCAGGGAGTGGATCATGCGGGCGATCCAGCGCCGGGTCTCGGCCAGATCCGGGATCTCGGGCTTGATGACGATGGCAATCCCCTCGGCGGCCTTGAGCGCCGCCCGGTGGACGACATGGGCCGGGTTGATGCCGACATCCATGACCACCACCCCGCCGGCAGCCACCCCGGCCTCATACAGGCCCTGGATGACCTCCGCCACCTTCTCTTCTTGCTGCAGAACTTCATCCCCCAGGTCATCGGTGATCAAACCGGGCAGGACTTTCAAGGTCGGGAGATTTTCCAAGGGAGTAAAGGCATTTAGGTAGGCGGCTCCCGCGGCCACATCGCTCATGGCGCCCTTGCCGGCCCGGGCGATCTCGCGCCGCAGCAGGCCGATCATGGTGGTGGTGACCCGCTCCAGGCGCAGGTGGTATTGCAAGGCGCCCGCGTTGCCATCCGCATCCACCAGATAGGTGCTGATCCCCGATAGGGCCAGCGCCACCGCCAGGTTCGCGGCCAGGGTGGTCTTCCCGGTCCCGCCCTTGGGCGAGGTAATGGCGATCTTGCGCACCGCCATCCCGGACTGCATCCGGGCGCTCATGTCGCTGCCCAGGACGGCCCGGCGATACTGGTCATCCGCCGAAAGGTTGCCGGATTCCGCCCGGCGCAACTCCTCCAGCAGCTTGTTGAGATCCACCTCCGAGGGCGGGTAAGGGATGGATGGGACGCCGACCCCGTTCGCCCAGGAAGCCATCCCATCCCCGACCCCCGCCACCACGAAGATCAGCTTGCCGCGCTCAGCCGCCTGCACCAGGCTTTCAGGGGAAACAGACGCCTCAGGCGAAACGACCACCAGGGCCCGGAAATCGAACAGGTCAATGTGGGCGGGGGTAAAGGCAGCCATCTGGGCCGCGACCGCGTGCCCCTGTTCGGCCAGCATAAGGCTCAAGCGCGAGGTGACCGTCCCCGCTCCCAAAAGGAGCAGCTGCATCAGCGGCCTCCTCCCAGAACCTTTTCGCGGTCGGCCTTGAACAGGTCTTCGAAGTCCCAGTAGGTAAAGCCGGTGCTCGGCTCATCTGCCCCGCGCGCCATCAGCGAAACCACCAGGCTGTCGCCCTGCTGGAGGGCCAGGGCGAGGATTTCGCGCGACTCGTTCGGGATGAGCAGGACCAGCACACCTGCCTGGTCGAAGGTTGTGTACGAAAAACCGCCCCCTTCCTCATCGGTTGTCGTCTCTGGAGGCAGGCCCTGCACGGCCATGACGCGCAGGCCCTCGGGAAAGAGATCCTTGGCCAGCGGCGGGAAGGAACGCTCGAGCGCCTCCGCCACGGCCGACTCCTGCGGTTCAGGCGTTCCGCCAAATCCGGGCAGGGCCGGGATTTCGGGCTGAGGAGTGGGCGTGGAATACAACTGCGGGCGGGAGGCGATCACGAGCGTGACGCCGATCAGGTCGCCTGGTAAGAAGGTCGAAAGATCCGGGGCAACGATGTTCATCGCATCCAGGGGCAGCGGGAACAGGCTGTAGCCGGGGAATTCTGCCAATACCGCCGAGAGGCGCGCCCCTTCCCCGGCCGGGGCCAGGATGGCCGTGCGGAAGACGGGCTGGCCGGCGAAGATCGGCTGGGCGACGATCCCGCCTGCCACACCGCCGGCCTCCTCGGCCGGGATGTACAACGTGGCGTTATCATCCTCGAAGACCGTCTTAACGACCAGATCCTCGGGGGCGATCACCTCGCCGATATCCAGGTCACGGGCTGCGGACAGGATTTCGACCGTCGGCGGACGCTGGGCCGCGCCCAGCACGTTCATCATGAAGAAGGCCGCCAGGAAGACGGCGACCGAGATCCCCAGCACGACCAGGTTGAGGCCGGTACTGGCCAATCGTTTAAGCATCTTGTTTCCTCCAATGGGATGGGATATGGGCCACCTGCCGGGCAGCAGGTGTGCCAGCGATCTGTTCTGCGAGACGCGCCACCGCCCTCTCCAAGAGGGCATAGGCCACAGCCAACACGAAATCGACCTGGAGGTGGGATGAGGCAAACAGCCCCTGCAAGGCCTCGGCCACCTCCCCCACCACCTGCAGGGCTTCCGCCTCGGCCAGGGCCTCGGCTGAAAGGCGCGGCATGTCGGGGTAGCAGGCCTGGATCAGGTCGGCCAGTTCCTTGCGGAATTCGGCGGAAGCGGCCGGGAGCTGCGGGCTGGCTGCGGGCTGCGGCTCGAGCAAGGTCGCAACCGGCGTATCCGGATCCCGGCGCAGTTGTTCGATGGCGCCTGGCAGGCGTTTCAGGCCATTCTTTATCGCCTGTGCCAGGCGCTCCTGGGCTCCTGGCGGCAAGCCTGCCACCGCTTCCACGCTGCGCAGGGATATCCGCTCGCGCAGTTCAAGGGGCAGGTTTTCCAGCAGCCGGCTCCAGCGCTCGCGCTTGGACTGGTATGTCTCGCTCATGAAGGGGATGATACGGGAGGGGCCGGGCGGGTATCTTGAGCGTGTCGCTACGCGATTTGCATCCCCATGTAACTGGCCTGGCAGTCTCGCGATGATCGTTTACCGTAACGTGGGGATATATGCCCCTGTTTCGTAACCTTGATTTGAAGGCTTGGTGCAGTGATTTGGCTCGTCACATGCTGTTTTGAAAAATGCTTCTACGCTCACCCAATTCCCCAAGATTACGATTTTGTAATCAAAAATCGGCTTACAAAGTACCTTCTTTACATCTGTGTATACAGGCTGTATACTCCCAGTACAGCCCCATTGGATTATCCCTTTGGGAGGAGGTCGGTTCGCCGGCCTCCTTTAGTTTTAACTGCAGCCGAATTATAGCACGCTTGTTCTAGAACAGAACACCGTTTTGCCCCCATTCATTGACTTGCCAATCAATCCAAAACTTCCTGCACCGTTCATCGGCCACATATGGATTTTTTTGGAAATGGGGGTTGGATAAACGCCGTCATCTTCCCTCCTCCCCCTACCTCTTCCCAAACAGCGCCTCCGCTACATTCGACATAAACCATTCCCAGGCATTCAAGATGAGGATGGGCAACCCGATGATCAAGAACAACAACTCCCAGGCTGAATCCGTATCCTTCTGTCCCAGGGACATCACGATCAAGACCAGCGGGATAACCAGCAGGCCCAGCAAGACGATCTTCCACCAGGTAATGATCGGATATCATTTCTTCAAAATTACGAGAAGAGCGACCAGGCCCCCAAATACAGGCATGGCGACAACAAGAGTGCGCCTCCGTACGCCGGTATCCGAGCAGGGAAAGGAAATGATCCCAGACGTTCATGACAGGAACGATTATACAGAACAAATGTTCTAGCGTCAACATTCCACTTTGCGTGCACACAAATGCTTTGAAACTTTTGTTTTCCACAGATTACCCTCTTCAGATTTGCCTAAGATATGATAAGATAAGCGTGATTATGATAATCATACTTATCTTACAGGAGGTCCTATGTTTGTCGACCGAATGAATGAATTGGCCCTTCTCGAGAAATATCATGCTTCCGATCAGGCCGAGCTCTTTGTGCTATATGGCCGGCGGCGGGTTGGCAAGACAGAACTGCTTGCCCATTTCTGCGAGGAAAAACGCCATATTTTCTTTGTGGCCGACCAGGTATCAGAATCTGTCATGCGTGCCAATTTGTCCACTGTGATCAATGACACCCTGTTCGGCCCAGGTCAGGTTGGCGCAGTCTACAACACCTGGGATGATCTGTTCCTTACGCTGGCACGCCAGTCGCAATCGGAACGTCTGGTTGTTGTTCTGGATGAGTTTCCGTACATGGTTGCAGCCCACCCACCCCTGGCTTCCCTCCTGCAGCGCCTTTGGGATCAGGTGCTCAAGGACACCCGGATCATGCTGATCCTGTGCGGTTCTTACATTGGCATGCTGGAAGAGACCGTTCTCGGATATCAGGCCCCGCTCTATGGCCGCAGGACCGCCCAGTACTTACTCGAACCACTGGATTACTTCGACGCGCAGCATTTTTTTAGCCGGTTCAAGCCGGATGACCGTTTGCGCACCTATGCGGTTTACGGAGGCACACCGGCTTATCTGCAAACCCTCCGATCGGGACAATCGCTGGAAAACAACATCCTGGATGGCATCCTGGAGCGCGGCTCCTTGCTTTACGATGAAGTCCGGTTCCTTTTACAACAGGAATTGCGGGAGCCCCGGAACTACTACGCGGTGTTGCAGGCTATTGCAGCCGGCAACACCCGGCCAAACGAGATCCGGCAGGCTGCCGGCCTGGAGAGTATCGCAGCCTACCTGGATACGCTCCAGCAGTTACACCTGGTTGAACGAAGCGTGCCGGTGACCGAAACCCAGCCGCACAAAAGCCGGCGCGGCATATACCGGCTCAAGGATAATTTCCTGCGCTTCTGGTTCCGGTTCGTCCTGCCTCACCGTTCCCAGCTGGAACGGGGGGCAAAAGCCATTGTATGGGAAACATCGATCGCTCCGGAATTGGATCATTTTTCCGCCCCGATATTCGAACAGGTGTGCCAGCAATATTTTTGGCGGCAGGGCCTGGCAGGCCGATTGAACCTTGTTCCAGAGCAAGTGGGAAGTTGGTGGCAGGCTGGGCAGGAAATCGATCTGGTACTTCTGGGTTCAGGAAAGGCCATGCTCATCGAATGCAAATGGGCCAGCCGCCCTGTTGGGGTGAATGTTTTCCAGGAATTGGAAGATAAAGCATCGCTGCTTTCGAACGAGTTCGGTGGAAGACGGGTTACTTTTGCGATCTGTTCCCGCTCCGGCTTTACGCAGCAGTTGAATGAATTATCTGGACAACGTGGAGATTTACAACTCTATCATTGGCCAGATATGTTGAACGGATAGAAAAAGCATCGTTCTTTCTGGCGTTCTTGTGATCTCCAGCCCTCTGCATTGATCACCTTGCAGAGGGCCTGCTATAGGATTATGGTGCAGGTATCCGGCGATAGGGGACAGGGCCGTCAGGTGCTGTCGTTAGAAGATCCTCATACAAGAGCTTTTCGTAGGTTTTCCACCAAGCACTCGGAAAATTCAGCCATCCTCCCCCTACCTCTTCCCAAACAGCGCCTCCGCC
>JBFYSM010000395.1:0-3021 GCA_041301605.1 Chloroflexota bacterium
TGTGGATCGGCGGCGAGGTCAACGGCTTCTTCCCGCTGAATGCCGTCTACGAAAGGCGGGCGCTGGCCTGCGCCGGGGCCAGCACGCCGGAGCGCATCCTGGTGATCGGCGTCGGCGGCGGGAACATGCTCTACTTCTTCACCCAACTCCCGGGTGTGGAAGAGATCGTAGTCATCGAACTGCTGGAAGACCTTAGCCCGTTCATCGAGGAAAATTTCCCGTTCTTCGCGGGCGAGGCCCTGGACAGTCCGCTCGTCACCTACATCAGCGACGATGGCCGCCGCTACCTGAACGCGAACCCGGATGAAACCTTCGACCTGATCACCATCGACCCGCTGCGCAGTTACACCATCGGCCACAACAACCTGTATTCGACCGAAGCCATGCAGCTCTACCGGTCGCATCTCACGGATGGCGGCGTGCTGTGCGAATGGCAGGATGAATACCACGTTATCCCGGCCACCACAGCGGCCGTCTTCCCGGAAATGGATAACTTCGAGGATTTCGCCGTAGCCGGGAAACAAACCATCTACTATGATCTGCCTTACATGCGGACAGCCGCTGAACGCTACATCTCGGTTGCGCAGCCATACAGCGTTCCGGATCTGGCGGTCAGCTTGCTACCGGAGGATATCCTGTACGACTTCCTGCGCGACCGGACCCAGATCCTGGTTGAAGAATCTGACACGCCCCTCCTGACCGACAGCACCCCCTGGCTGGAATATTACCTGTTCTTCGAGCCCGTCTTCCATGAGAACCAGCGCCACCAACTGGATGCCTGGCAGGGTTTCCTTTCCCGCATCACCGGCTGCGATGCCGCCTGCCGCGAATCGATCGAAGATGCCACTTTCCAAATAGAGGAGCAACCATGAGCGCTTACGTAATCGTTGACATCGAAGTGACCGATCCGGTTGGCTATGAAGATTACAAACGGCCGGCCGCCCTAACCGTGATTCAATACGATGGCCGCTATATCGTGCGCGGCGGAGCGCACGAGACCCTGGAGGGCAACTGGCACGCCAACCGGCTTGCCATCCTGGAGTTCCCATCTGTTACCCGCGCCAGGGAATGGCTCAACTTGCCCGAGCACCTCATAGTTGCGTTACCAGATGTTGGCGGAATTATCGGACCCGCGGGGGCCCAATACATCCAATTCAAACACATTCCCCCATCCACCACCTCGCCAAACAAACATTCCTGCCGAAACGCTAGGATCATCACGTAATACCCTCCCGCGGCTGAATAACGTATCCTTCAATCGGATGGAACGCCCGTGGTGTTTCGATGTTTCATAATCGATTTACAAGCCCATCAAGCCATTCAAGAAACCACCTTAAGGAAAACATCCACCACCCTGGGATCGAAATAGTGTCCACTTTGAGAGCGAATGTATTCTAGCGCCTTTCCCCGCGTCCAGGCTGGACGGTAGGGGCGGTCAGATAGCAATGCATCCCACACATCCACGATGGCAAAGGTACGTGCCGCCAAAGGGATCGCCTCGCCGCTCAGCCCCTGTGGATATCCACTGCCATCCCATTTTTCATGATGGCCATAGGGAATATCAATCGCTGGCTGTAAATAGTTGATGGGATGGAGCAGGTCGCGAGCATATACCGGATGCATCCGCATGATCTCCCATTCCTGTTCGGTGAGTTCTTCAGGCTTGAGCAAGATCGAATCCGGGATGCCAACCTTGCCAATATCGTGCAGGAGTGCCCCCCGGCGGATGTGTACCAATTCGGTATCTTGAATCCCCAAGGCAATTGCCAATTTCAGGGTCATTTCAGTGACACGGTAAGAGTGATCGCCGGTTTCCTTTTCACGCAGATCGAGCGCATGCGCCCAGCCTGCAATGGTATTGTCATAGGCAAGGGTTAATTCATCGTTCGAGCGCTGCAGGCTGTTGAACAATTCAGAATTGTCAATGGCAATCGCAGCTTGTTCAGCAAGCGATTGGAGGAAAGCCAGCCACTCTGTTTCGGGGTGATAAGGTCTCCGATGGAAAACTTCCAGGATACCCTTCACCTGTCCTTTGGCGATCAATGGAGCCGCATGATACGCCAATACTTCCTCATTGGCAACCAGGATGGGGCGTCCAAGTTCCTGGTGGCTTTCCGAAAGATCCGGAAAGCTGCACAAGGATCGTTCCAGGACCGTTCGGCTTGTGGCATTCTCACCCAGGCGAAGGCTGCCCAGCGTGCTCACGCCGCGCAACCCCTTGCTGGCAGTGTACTCGAGCATGAATGTGTGAGGATTGAGCATCAAGATGGCCGCAGCATCTGCATCCAACTGAGAAACCACCTGCTCCAGCAGGATATTCAGCGTAACCCGCAGGTCAAGGCTGGAATTGATGGTGCGTTCGATCGTGCGCAAGGAATCGAGGCGCTTCACCTGGCGCTCCGTCTGTTCGTGAAGGATCATGCGATGGATCGCGTTTCCCACCATCTCGCCGATCGCTGCCAGCAGACCGATTTCATCCTCTTTTATCCTGGTCTGGCGTCCAATCCAAAGAGCACCAATCGGTTCATGCTGGGAGATGACAGGCACGCACGCGACGCAATTGAGCCCAGCGAAAAGATCGGGGCGAACCGACAATCCTTCGCCAGCCACATCCGAACTGCTGTAAGTTTGCCCGGTAGCGATGACGCGGCCACTGATCCCTGCATTGCGCGGCGTTCGCAAACCCGTGACAGGTGCCCAGGCACCCATTGCCAGTTGGGTAACGATCTCCCCTCTTCCACGGTCGAGTACTTCCAGCGTGGCGCCTTCAACATCCAGCAAGTTCATCAGTTGCGTGAGCAGGATTGGCAAGGCTTCCTCGAGGGTCTGGGCGGTGCGCAGCGCGGAGGAAACGGTATGAAGGGATTCCAGGTTCGAGAGACGGCAACGGGTTTCTTCGAACAAACGGGCATTATCTATTGCCAATCCTGCTGAAGCAGCGATGGCGGTTAACAACTGCAGGTCATCCTGTTTGAAGGCATTGGTTTGCTTTGGAGTATCGATGGCAATAACGCCAATGGC
>JBFYSM010000405.1:0-3536 GCA_041301605.1 Chloroflexota bacterium
TTCCGCCACTACTTCGTGACCACCGTGCTCCGGGCATCCGGCAACCTCAAGCTGGCCCAGGAACTGGCCCGGCATGCCAGCATCCAGGTCACGCAGCGCTACGCGCACTTGAGCGATGATGAGCTCGATATGGGTTATTATGAGATATTCGAAAAGGATCGCTAGTCTCTCTGCTATAATGGGCGGGTTTCCAGTAGAGGCTTTCATTGAATATCCCAAACACCAACCTGTTCCAACGTTTTATCCGTTTCTACAGCGACCGCGAGTATTATCACCTGCTGGTTAAGTTCGCGCTTCCCATTGCCTTGCAAAGCCTGGTCATGTCTTCCCTCAACATGGTGGGAGTCATGATGATCGGCCAGTTGGGTGAGACCTCAGTGGCCGCCGTTGGTCTCGCCAACCAGGTCTGGTTCCTGCTCAACCTGGTCGTGTTTGGCGTTGTCAGCGGCGCTGCCATGTTCATCGCACAACTGTGGGGCAAACATGACTCAGCCAACATCCGGCGCGTACTTGGGTTGACGATCAAGCTTGGCCTGGTGGCCGCTTTCTTGTTCTGGATCATCGCTGGCTTTTTCCCTGAACAAGCTCTTCACTTGTATACTGATGACTCTTCCGTTATCGAGATCGGCAGCCAATACTTGCGGATCTTCTGCTGGTCTTATGGGTTCTTTGCCATTACCGCATCGTACGGGGTGGCGCTGCGCTCGACGGGGAATGTCCGACTGCCGCTGTTCGTCAGCACATCCGCGCTCGGCTTGAATATCCTGCTCGCTTATCCGCTGATCTTCGGGGTGAAAATCATTGGCTTGCCAGCACTTGGCGTTCAAGGGGCTGCGATTGCTGGCCTGATCGCCCGCATCCTGGAATGTATCGCCATGGTGACCCTGGTTTATCGCGACCGCAGTAATCCAGTGGCGGCAACAAAAAAAGATCTACTGGAATTCGACTTTAAGTTCATGGCTAGCGTGATGAAGCCTGTACTGCCGGTCATTGCAAATGAAATCCTGTGGTCTTTCGGGATCACCACGTACAATGCCATCTACGGCCACATCGGCACCAACGCCGTGGCGGCCATCAACATCGTTTCGACCATCGATCAAATGGCTTTCGTACTCTTCCTCGGCCTTGGGACGGCTACTGCCATCCTGGTTGGCAACCAGATTGGGCAAGGCGAACCAGCAAAAGCTTATGCCTACGCCGGTCGATCGCTCAGCCTGCAAATGTTCGGGGCAATGCTGATGGGTGTTCTGGTTTATTTCTTTGCCGGGAATATTTTTCAATTCTATAAAGTGTCCCCCGAAGTGATCCTTAACGCCCGCCAAATCTTGATCGTCATGGCGCTTGGGATGTGGATCCGAGCATCCAACCATGTGATCATCATCGGTATTTTACGCTCCGGAGGAGATACGCTCTTCTCCCTGCTCCTGGATGGCCTGGTCATCTGGTTTGTAGGCGTACCGGTTACCGCAGCAGGAGCTTTCCTGTTCCGGCTACCCATTCACCTGGTGTATGCCCTGACATTGAGTGAAGAGGCCGCTAAACTCCTGGCCGGCTTGGGACGTTACTTCTCGAAGAAATGGATCCGGGACTTAACCACGAAAGTCGCGGCGGTTGGCGAAATTCCTTGACAAATCATCCCTCAGGATGATAAACTCTGCGGGCATTAAGCTAATTCTAAGGAAAGGAGGCACGTTTCATGCTCAACCGGTTTACACAAATCAGTTTCGTGCGCGTCCGCAAATCTGCTGCGGCTGGCATGATTCTACCTCCTCGGAGTGCGCCTGCTGACCTGTAACGGTCGTTTTGGTTGGTTATAAGCCACGGTGCCTCCGCTACCGTGGCTTTTTTATTCTTTCATATCTCCAGGAAACCACAATGGCTACAACTGCTCCCACAACCTATTTCGATTTCCGTAAAGCCCTGACGAAGAAGAAGCTGGCCGGCTTCTGGCAGATGATGACCGATTATCGGCTTGCCTACCTGGCCGCCAACCTGTCCCTGGCCATCTCCGCACTTGCCAAAACGCTCACCTACCTGCTGCTGCGGAACTTTGCCGATACGGTCATTGGTGAAACGCAGCCCTTCGCCGGCACGCTTTCCCGAACCCTGATCCTGATTGCGCTCGGTTTTGTTGGCCTGGCCCTGGTGGAGGGTGGATTCTCGTTCATTTCCGGCCGCCTGGCTGCCTTTTCGGCTGAAAGCATCACCCGACGCCTGCGCAACTTCCTGTTCGATCACATCCAGCGGTTGAGCTTCGCTTATCACAGCAAGACCCCCACCGGTGATTTGATCGAAAGGGTCACATCCGATGTGGATGCCATCCGCAACTTCTTCAATGAGCAAGCCATCGGCATGGGCCGCATTGTCCTGTTATTCGTGATCAACTTCGTTGCCATCTGGCAGCTCTCCTGGAAACTGGCACTGGCTTCGATTGTGGTCATCCCGTTCATCCTGGTTGTCTCGCTCTGGTTCTTCAAGAAGATCACCAAGGCATATGAATCCTACCAGGAGCAGGAGGCCAAGCTCTCCACCACCCTGCAGGAGAACCTGACCGGTGTACGCGTGGTCAAGGCTTTTGCCCGCCAGAAATACGAGGTGGATAAGTTCGAAGGCGATAACTGGGAGAAGTTCCTGCGTGGCAAGAAATTGCTCCGCATGCACTCGCTCTTCTGGCCGCTCTCGGATATTGCCTGCGGTTTCCAAATGCTCGGCGGTTTCATCTATGCCGCCATCCTGGCCATCAACGGCGAGATCACGATCGGCACCTACCCGGCTTACGTTGGACTGGTGATCTGGCTGATCTGGCCGATGCGCAACCTGGGCCGGCTGATCGTCAACACCTCCACCGGCCTGGTTTCGTTCGACCGGGTAATGGAGATCACCAAGCAGGAGCGTGAGTCCCTCACCGAAGGCAAGATCCAGCCCAACGGTCCGGTGCGCGGCGAGATCGTTTTCGAGGATGTGTCGTTCCAGTACGAAGATGGAAATACCGAGGTTGTTAAGGATATCTCCTTCCATTGCCAACCCGGTCAGGCTATCGCCCTGCTTGGATCGACCGGCTCAGGCAAAACCACCCTGGTCAACCTGCTGCCGCGCTTCCACGAGTACACCGATGGGCATATCCTGCTGGACGGCAAGGAACTCAAGGATTACCCGCGCGAGTACCTGCGCAAGCAGATCGGTATCGTGGAACAGGAGCCGTTCCTGTTCAGCCGCTCGATCTGCGAGAATATCACCTATGGCGTTGGGCGGCAGGTGTCGGACAAGGATGTGGAGCGGGCCGCCGAGGCCGCCGCCATCCACAATGTCATCCTGACTTTCCCGGATGGCTATAAAACCCTGGTCGGCGAGAAGGGCGTGACGCTCTCTGGTGGACAGAAACAACGGGTGGCCATCGCCCGCACCCTGCTCAAGAACCCGCGCATCCTGATCCTGGATGACTCGACTTCGTCGGTTGACACTGAGACCGAAGCTGAGATCCGGGCTGCCCTGAACGGGCTGATGGAGAACCGCACCACGTTCATCATTGCCCACCG
>JBFYSM010000458.1:0-6666 GCA_041301605.1 Chloroflexota bacterium
CTTCAGGTGAAATCGCAACCTGCACCACCTGGTCCATGTGGTTGACCAGGATGATCTTGAGATCCTCGCGCACTTTCCTGGGCACATCCACCAGATCCTTTTCGTTGCGCTCAGGGATCATCACGACCTTCATCTGGGTGCGGTGGGCGGCCATCACCTTCTCGCGCACGCCGCCGACAGGCAATACCCTCCCGCGCAGGGTGATCTCGCCGGTCATGGCGACATCTTTGTAGATCGGACGCCCTGTGAAAGCGGAGATCAATGCCGTGCACAGGGTGATCCCGGCACTCGGACCATCCTTGGGGATGGCACCCTCCGGCAGGTGCATGTGGATATCCATGCGTTCGAAGACATCCGGGTCGATGCCAAACAGGCCGGCACGGGACTTCAGGTAGGACAGCCCGGCCTGGGCGGATTCCTGCATCACATCGCCCACCTGGCCGGTGATCTGCAGGTTGCCCTTCCCGTCCAGTACGGCCACTTCGACGAACATGATCTCGCCGCCGTTCTCGGTCCACGCCAGGCCGGCGGAGACGCCCACTTCATCCTGGCGTTCGGCCTCGGTCAGGAAGAACTGCGGCGGCCCCAGGAGTTTCTCGATCAAGGGGGGCGTGATCTGGATCGGGTAGCGCTTCCCCTCCGCCTTCCAGCGAGCCACCTTGCGGCAGATCTTCCCAATCTCACGCTCCAGGTTGCGGACTCCGGCTTCGTAGGTGTATTCACGGATGATGTGTTGCAAGGTCTGTGGTGAGATCTGCAAGCCGACATCATCCAGGCCGTTCTCTTCGATCTGGCGCGGGATGAGGTACTTGTTGGCAATGATGATCTTTTCTTCCTCGATATAACCGGGGAACTCGATCACCTCCATGCGGTCGAGCAGGGCCGGGGGGATGGTCCCAAGCGTGTTGGCAGTGGTGATGAACATGACCTTGGAAAGGTCGAAGGCCAGTTCCAGGTAATGGTCGCTGAAAGCATAGTTCTGTTCCGGGTCGAGCACCTCCAGCAGGGCGGAGGATGGGTCGCCGCGGAAATCGCTGCCGAGCTTGTCGATCTCATCCAGCATGAAGAGCGGGTTGGCGGTCCCGGCCCGCTTCATGGTCTGGATGATGCGCCCAGGCAGCGCACCGATGTAGGTGCGGCGGTGGCCGCGGATTTCGGCTTCATCCCGCACGCCGCCGAGCGAGACGCGCACGAATTTCCGCCCCAATGCATCCGCGATCGAACGTCCCAGCGAGGTTTTGCCGGTGCCGGGAGCGCCGACGAAGCACAGGATGGGCTGGCGCTCTTTCTTGGGTTTCAGGCTGCGGACGGCGATGTATTCCAGAATGCGTTCCTTGGGTTTCTTCAGGCCATAATGGTCGCGTTCGAGGATGCGCCCCGCGTGGCGCACATCCAGGTTGTCCTCTGTGGCGTTCTTCCAGGGTAGTTCGACGATCCAATCCAGGTAGGTGCGGATGATACCGATCTCAGGAGCCATGGGAGGCATCTGGTTCAGGCGTTCGATTTCCTTCATGGCAGTGGAGCGCGCTTCGTCCGGCAGGGCTGTCTTCTCCACTTTCTGGCGCAGTTCATTGATGTCGCGCGACCAGATGTCGCCTTCGCCCAGTTCGGTCTGGATGGCTTTCATCTGCTCACGCAGGTAGAATTCGCGCTGGCTCTTGTCCACCTCACTCTGCACACGGTTATGGATCTCATCCTCGAGTTGGAGCACATCCAGTTCCTGGGCGAGCAGTTTACTGAGCAATTGCAGGCGCTGGATCGGATCGAAGGTGGAGAGTAATTTCTGCTTGTCTTCCAGGTTGAGCGGGATGGCAGTGGCAACCATATCGGCCAGCCAGCCAGGCTCGGAGATGTTCAGGGCGAAGAGATGGGCTTCCTCCGGGATGGAGTTGTCGAGTTGCACGCAGCGTTCGAACAGTTCGAGAACCGAACGCATCAGCGCCTGAGTCTGCCGGTTGGCATCCTGTGTCTCTTCGATGATACGCGCCCGCACTTTGATGACCGGCTCGAGACGGGTATATTCCACCACCTGCACGCGCCGCCGTCCCTGCACCAGGGCCGAACTGGAACCATCCGGCATCGAGAGCAGACGCCCCACTGCCATTTCCACACCGATGGGCAGGAAATCCTCCGGCCCCGGTTCATCGATTTCCGGGTCGCTCTGGGTCAGGCCGATGACGGTCTGGTCGCTGGCCTGGGCCTCGTGGATGGCCAGCAGGGAGGCCTCCCGGGCGACGAATACCGGCGTGACCATGCGCGGGAAGATGACCAGGTCACGCAGCGGCAGCACCAGGGCTTCGATGGTGCCATCTTCGGTGACGTTCATGTTCGGGACGCGGTACAGTTCCTCGGTACGCTGCGACATGGCGGCCGCAAAATTCTCTTCTTCGTTCCAGTCTGAATATCTCATTTCATTTTCCTTTTTTGCCAGGCAGTCATGACTTCAGCGGTCACGAACATCGAACCGGCCGATAAGACAATGGATTCATCTCCAGCCAGTTCCAGCGCCCGGTCGAGAGCAGATGTTACGGGGCTTGCCGCTTCGCACGGGATCCCGGCCTGCCGCGCCAGTTCGACGATCTGCCCCGGATCGAGGGCGCGCGGGTGGTCGGCCTTGGTGGCGAGGATCATCTGGAGGCAGGGCTTCCAGGTCGCGAACATGCCGGATACATCCTTGTCTTCCGAGGCACCGAAGATGAGGATGACCGGAATGCCGGGGAAGTAGTCATCCAGCGCCTGGCGTAGTTTGTTGGCCGAATCCAGGTTGTGGGCTGAATCGAAAACAACCGGCGGCTCGCGGCGCACGACCTGGAAGCGGGCAGGCCATTTTACATCAGAAAAGCCTTTCTGGATGGCTTTATCAGGGATTTCTAAGTTGCTGGTTTTCAAGGCCGTGAAGGCTGTAGCGGCATTTTCCACCTGGTAGGCGCCCAGGAGTGGAATGCCCAATTCCAGGGTTCCCTTGCCATGCGTAATCCGCAACGACTGCCCATCGATGGAACGGGAGAGCGGTTCGAAGGTAACATCCCTCCCAACCAGTGTGAATGTAGCCTGGCGTTCAGCGGCAACCCTTTCCAGCACTTGCAGGGCTTCATCCTTTTGCGGCGAGGAGACCACCGGCACACCCGATTTGATGATGCCAGCCTTCTCCCCGGCGATCTGGGCCAGGGTGTTGCCGAGCACAGCCGTATGGTCATAGGATAGCGATGTGATGACGGATACCTGCGGCGTGATGATATTGGTCGCATCCAGCCGCCCGCCCAGGCCAACCTCGATCACCGCCACATCGACTGCCTGCTGGGCAAAATACAGGAAGCCAATTGCAGTTGTGATCTCGAAGGTGGTCAGCATGGGGACCTTTGCCACCGCCGGTTTGACCTGCTCCACCAGTTCCACCAGGCCCTCGTGGGAGACCGGCACGCCATCCACCTGGATGCGTTCCACGAAATCTTCCAGGTGTGGGGAGGTGTACAGACCGGTCTTGTAACCGGCGGCATGCAGGGCGGAGGCCATCAGCGCGCTGGTGGAGCCTTTGCCTTTCGTCCCGGCCACGTGGATGATGGGATATTTCTCCTGCGGGTTACCCAGCAGGGCCATCAGTTCGCGCATCCGCTCCAGGTTGAAATCGGCCTTGGCCAATTCGGAGGCTTTTTTGAGGCTATAATCCACGTAAGAGTAGAGGTAATCGAGGGCGAGGTTGTAGGCGGTTTCGGTATCCATGGCGGAGTCATTGTAATCGTCACAGCATGGCATTGCAAGAGGCCATCTCATTGTTCACAAAAAAGGAGAAAACAGCAATGTTCAAGAAACAAAAAAGCACAGTCAACGTTGATGAAGCTGTCGCTACCCTGTTGCGGTTGGCGAAAGAGGATGAAATGATCGAAACTACGATTAAGGTCATCCTATCGAAAACTGCTGGCCTCGTCAAGCCCCTGACCAACACATGGATCGAAGACCTGAAGAAGAAAAATGCTTCGGAAGAGCTCATCCAGGCAGCCACAACCCTGCTGGACTTCGATGTGGCCAAAAAGGTGCGCGAAGCCTTGTTGAAGTAAGATCTCAGCTCGCTGCAGCCGCTTTTGGCAGCGCCCGGTGTGTTTGACAGCCTGATGGATTGTGCTTACAATTTGTACAGAATGTATATTTTGTACAAGGAGTGAGATATGTCCCCTATTAAAGTCAAGAGTAGTGAGGCGCGTACACGGTTTCGCGATTTGCTCGACCAGGTGCTATCCGGCAAAGGGGATGTGATCATCGAGCGCAATGGCAAGAATGTGGCTGTGATGATCCCTGCCGAGGATTATGAACAGGTTCGTGAGAAGCTGGAGGTTGTGCGCGCCGTACGGGAAGCCACTGCGATCTATGCTGTGAAGAAAAACCAGGCGGACATTGATACCGAGAAAGGGACGGCCACCATTCCACTCGATTTATATAACAAACTGGTTGTCGAGCGAAAGGCGCGTTTTGCCATCATTGATAAAATACGCGATGCGCAACCGGATCTTTCTCCCGAAGAGGTGGAAAGGGATGTTGCTGAAGCAGTCGAACGGGTGAGGAGGCGCGATGCTTCAGGTGGTGCTTGACACCAACATCCTCGTCAGCGCGGTCCTTGCCAGGTTTGGTGTACCCGCACAGATTGTGGATGCCTGGCAGGCGCATGAGTTCCTTCTGGTCAGCCATGAGGCAGCCATTGCCGAAGTCGAACGAGTTTTGAATGATTTACTTTCTCTGGGAAAGTATCGGATTACTGAAGAAGATATCAGCCGCCTGTTCCACTTGTTGCAAAGCGATGCATTGCTTGTCCTGGATTTGGCAAATGTAGCCGATATCATCCCTGCCCACCCGGCCGATGAGTTGTTCCTGTCCATTGCGCTGGCTGGCGAGGCTCAGGTGATTGTCAGTGGCGATAAGCATCTCCTGGGTTTGAAAACCTTTCGAGGAATTGAAATACTCCCCGCCCGGAAATTTCTTGATGCTCTCAACGCGGACAAATAACTCGAAATGATCGGTATTCTCACCGTCCATCTTCTGCTCCCCGGCTGTTCCTCACTGAAAGAAAAGCGCGGCCGGCTCCAGCCGCTGCTCCACCGCCTGCACCGCCAGTTCAATATTTCGGTTGCTGAAATGGATCTACAGGACAAGTGGCAGGAGGCGGTCATCGCCTGCGGGATGGTCGGTAATGATGCCGCCCACCTGCAATCCGCGCTGGAGACCGTCCGCAAGTGGGCCGAGGCCCATTGGACGGATGGGGATGTGGTTGATACGAAAGTTGAGATCGTTTAAACACAACGGACACAAGGGAGCACAAAGATACCCCCATGTGTTCCTTTATCGTCAGGAGGCCTGATGGATTTGCATCTCAAAGACAAACGCGCTTTTATCGCTGGTTCGTCGCGCGGACTGGGTTACGCGGTCGCGCTGGCGCTGGCCAGGGAAGGCTGCAAGGTGGCAGTCAATGGGCGGGATGAAGACAAGGTCAGGGTCGCGGCGGAGAAGATCGCTGGGGAAACCGGAACCCAGGTGATCGGCCTGGCCGGTGATGTGACCGACCCGGATACCCCGGTACGCTTGCTGGCCGAAACGGTCCAGGCGCTGGGTGGTCTCGACATCCTGGTTACCAATGCCGGCGGCCCGCCCAGTGGCGCCTTCGAATCCTTCGATGAAGCCGCCTGGCAGAAAGCAATCGACCTGTCGCTGATGAGCCATGTGCGCTTGATCCGGGCGGCGCTGTCGCACCTGCGCAGATCGGATTCTGCCAGCGTGTTGACGGTCACCTCCTATTCGGTCAAGCAGCCCATCCCCAACCTGGTGCTCAGCAACTCGATCCGGGCCGCCACGGTCGGCCTAACCAAATCCCTGGCGCTGGAACTGGGCAGGGATGGCATCCGCTTCAACTCCATCCTGCCGGGCTGGACGGAAACCGAACGTGTAGTTGAATTAATGACCTTCCGTGCGAAGCAGAACGGCACAACGGTCGAGGAGGAGATCGCCAAACAGGCCAAGGACAGCCCACTCGGTCGGATAGGGAGGCCGGAGGAGTTCGCCAATGCGGCCGTTTTCCTGGTTTCACCGGCTGCATCCTACATCACCGGCGTGATGCTGACCGTGGATGGCGGGATGTATAAAGGAACATTGTAGATTTACGATTGATGATTGTTGATTGAGGATTTGCAAGTGGTGATTGGCGAATAAATTGTTGCCTGATAAGTACAGATATATTTGGAGGTATGGCGATGAGTCAATGTTTGCAGTGTGAAAAGAATGATGGGCAGGTGCCCCTCCTGCGGATGATCTACCAGGGCGGGGAGGTGCAAATCTGCCCGCAATGCTTGCCAGTGTTGATCCATGAACCTGAAAAACTGGCCGAGAAACTACCCGGCATGCAGGCCGGGAAACCACCCGAACACGAGCACAAGTAAACTACCGCCGCCAAAGGCGGCGGCTTTGGCAATGCGCCTGGAAGGCGCGCTCATACTTTCGGATATTATTCGAACAACTTGCCTTGCACAACTTCAGCTTGCTGCTCTTGCTGCTCTTGCCACTGAACATACTTCCGAATCTTTTCCTCGTCCAGCCCAACCGTGCTCACGCAGTAGCCCCGCCCCCACAGGTGACGCCCCCAATAGCGCCGCCCAAGACTTTCATACTGCTGGAACAATCGCAATG
>JBFYSM010000473.1:0-5327 GCA_041301605.1 Chloroflexota bacterium
CGCTATCAACCGCCTGGCGAAGGATGGCGCGTAGTGCATTAGCCGGACTATCGTTATGTTGCTGGAATGCCCGTTGTACAACTTGCAACCGGATCAACGGACTCTGGGTTAATTTTGGCCCACCCCAATAATGGGTCAATGCATCCTTCACCAGGGAAGCCAAGTCAGATTCTGGAGGCATCGATTCTTCCAATAGACTGACCTTGCTATCGTAGCGCCCGGCTGCACGCCACCGTTGGATCAAATCCACCTGTGGTTCCAGATCCTCCAATGAACGGAAAATATTCTGCTGCAAGCGTCTGTCGCGCAATGCTTGTACGACGCGTCGAATCAACAGGGCAAGCGCGTCCCGCTGGTCACGCAGGATCACCTGGTCAGGTTGCCTCGCGACACCCATCAATCCCAATAAAACCGGGAGCTCCTCATCGCGCTGTGGAGGATCATATAGAGGAAAAATCCAATGGTTCCCCCAGATGAATTCATCATGATTGCCATTGCCATTCCCACGCACGATTTCCAATGCATCCGATAGATTGGTGTCATCGAGCAACGAAGATGTCCCGGCTGATACGATCAAGGAAAGCTTACCATCATCCAAGGCTGCGACAAACGCAGAATGGGATTGGAGATGGTCGCGAACCGCTGCCAGGATAGCTTCGAGGAACTGGCGCATATCACCTTGTGTAATCAGCCGCTCTTCCATATTCTGCAAGAGACGCAAATCGGAGCGATCGCCTCCGAAGAAAATCCATCGTTCCCAAATGGGCGACACCAGCGTAATGGTATGCTCCATCAGCAATACAGTGGCAACCATTGCGGTTGGAACAGCACCGGAATAGATGGTCCCGAACATCTCACCCACACGGCGAATGATCGTTGTCACTCCCAAAGCAATGATCGCTGTAACAGGCCCACGCATGATCCATTTGAACAGGCGGCTCTTCACCACCCGGTCCGGCCAGGAGACGCCAAAGAAGGCAACCGCATAAGCCATAACCACAATCAGGGCACCGACCAGGAGGTTGCTGATGGTGGCGACACTCCAGAAGAGCAGGGAGTGTTGGGAAGCCAAGTGTGAACCATATAGCAGGTACGGGAAAGAACCCAAGGCTGGCGCAGTTGCCCCTGCCAGCAGGTAGATCATCCGGCGCCGGCCCGAGCGCGTCAGCGTTCGCTGGTAGGCGCGGGTGAAATTGATCCAGGCCCAAACCATGATGGATGCATAATAGAGTGTAAAAAGTTCCGTCCATATGGTGCGTTGGAGATGGGGGGCCGGATCACCATCCACAACCAGCGGACCGAGCAGATAGCCAAAGGATAGCAGCAAAAGGAATGCCGCAGACACAAAATAAGTCAGGCGCACAGCCAGCCGCCTGCGCCCCTTCGAAGGACGACCAGTTGTCACCAACAGCCCATCTGAGAGGTGTAGATAGGCAGCAGGTAGAAATATCAGGCCAAACCATTCCAATCGCAGGAGAAGATCTGCAAATTGGATATCACTGGCCGTACTCCCCAATGCCTCAGATGTGAAAACAACCACCACACAGGAAAGGATGATGGCAAACGAACGCGCAACCCGGTCACGCAGGTTGAAGGAAAGTGAATAGAGAAACAAAGAGAACGCCGTGATGGCGATACCGGCGGTCAGGATTTGATTGATCGTGATGATCCCCACCAAAACGTCGTACATCCAACCAGTAAGCATGTGTCCCTTCCAGTAAATCTACTTCAGCGCCTTATAGAAGAACAGCGCGACATCCTTTGTCATGTAATAGTGGTCATTATAACCGCAGAACTCGAAGCCCAATTTCCTTGCCAGGCAAATCATCGGGTGATTTTTGGAGGTTGTCTCCAATAAAACCTGCATGTTGTGACGATCCAATGCCCAGGCCTGCGCGGCTAAAACCAGGCCTGTTGCAACCCCCTGACGTCTGAAGCGGGGGACAATCACCAAGTCTGTTACTCGTGCGGTATTGGGCACGAAGCGATCCGTCAACCGCATATAACCGACGGTCTCTTCCCCAATCTGTGCCACCAGCATCCCATCCCGTCTTCTCCATTCATCCGCCATGCCGGAGATCGAGCGAGGGTACTCCACACGAACCGGGCGCGGCAGCCGGATCTCGCGGAATGATACCAGAACCTGCCCTTCTTCCCTGCGGATATCCATCTGCCAGACATATTCGGTGTTACAGGTATGATCGACCTTCGCCAGAAAAGGTAGATCGGTCGCAATGGATGGACGGATCTTCACTTCCGGCATAGATAACCTATTGATTTCCCACCCGCACCGGGATGATACATGGAGGCAGCGCCTGACCCTGGTTATCCGTTACAACCAGGCGTAACAGGTAATCACCAGGGGTTAATTCGGTAGTACTCCATTTGCCCAATTCCCCTTCTTGCACCACCTCACGGCCAGCCAGGATGGTTGACCAATTCTCGCTCCCGGCTGGTGCAACCTCGTATTTGTAAAATCCGAAATTCGGGATATCCGCGGTACCCTCAATGGAAACCTGACCCTTCAACTCCTGTCCCGGCGATGGAGTTGTAATGATGATCTGTCCTGGAACACAGCCAACTGCCCCGGGGATGGGAGTTGGAGCCGGCGTAAGGGCAACCCTTGTCGCCATTTCGGGAGAGAGAGTGTTCGTAGGGTACCCGGCAATACCCAAGGTCGGTGTAGCCAGTAGCAGGGAAGCCGGTAAAGTCGACGCCAAAAAGGCTTCGAAAACCAGTTCTGCCAGGAAGAATATAAAGAGAAGGACAAAGATCGCGATAGCCCGGTTGACTTTCTTTTGGGCTAATTCTTGCTCCAAACCAAAAACAGATTCGCGGCGTTCGCGCCAGGCACGCCAAAGGCGGGTAGCAACGATCACCATCCCGATCGCAAGGATGATGTAAACGATAAGCGCATTTTCGGAAAAGAAACGGATAATCCCCACCATCGATCAAATCAGCTTCAGAACACCGCGGATGATGGTTTCCATCTTCGGAGCAAGGATCAAACCAGCTTCCAAGACCTCCTCGTGTGTCGTTACCGTATCGCCATCCAGGTTGGCCTTATTGCTGATGCCAGATAAGCCGAGAACACGCATCCCGCCATGTCGCGCCACGGTCACTTCCGATACGGTGGACATCCCAACCGCATCGGCGCCGATCATGCGCAGGAAACGCAAGTCGGCCGGAGTCTCGAAAGATGGGCCACTCAGACCGATATAGATACCCTCCTGCAAGGTGATCCCATTGTCCTGAGCCACCTGGCGAGCAGACATGCGCAAAGCCCGATCGTACGCCTGGCTCATATCCGGGAAACGCGGACCAAACTCATCCAGGTTGGGGCCGTTCAGCGGATTCAGTCCGTTCATCCCAACCATATTGATGTGGTCGGATATCAACATCACATCGCCGGGCTGGTAGCCGGGATTGACGCCCCCGGCCGCGTTCGTCACGACCAGCGTCGTGAGGCCCAGGCGCTGCATGACCCGCACCGGGAACGTGACCTCGGCCATGCTATACCCCTCGTAATAATGAATGCGCCCTTGCATCACGAGCACATCCTTGCCTTCCAACGCGCCAATGACCAGGCGGCCGGCATGTCCCTGCACCGTGGATCTTGGCCAACCTGGCAACTCGTGGTAACCGATCATGACCGGGTCTTGAACGGAATCCGCCAGGTTCCCCAGGCCGGAGCCTAGAATAATGCCCACCGTTGGCCGGCATCCAATTCTCGAACGGATCGCTTCTACAGCTCGATCGATATCTTTCAACGAAATTTGCATCGCAATCTCCAATAACACCTGAATCAATAACCAGATTATATCGCACTCATATCACCCCGGAACGGATTATGATGCGGCTCCCAGGAGTTGCCGTGATGGATGGAAAGATATGGGGTATGGAGCAGGCGAAGCCCGCCTATACCCCCAATTTCCTCCCTCTTCCGGCAATTCCCAGAGAACCGATAATGCAATAAGGCGGTTCATCGTTCGCACGACACAGTTCAAAGTTGTTTCTGACTTTCAGTATGCTACAATTGAATTGTAAACCTCATCAACAGCCACCTGAATATGCAACTGATCCTGACTCACGAACAATCCGACTTTGATGCTGTAGCTTCCCTGCTTGGTGCGCACTTGCTGGACCCTTCCGCCCAACCAGTATTGTCGCGCCGGCTGAACCGTAACGTGCGCTCCTTTGTTACCCTTTACGGTGCGGAACTACCCTTTGTGGATCCGCGCGACCTGCCATCCGGGGCAGTACAATCCGTTTTGCTCGTGGATACCCAGTCTCTGATCACGCTCAAAGGGATGGGCGAGAAAACCAAAGTCCGGATCATCGATCACCATCCCATGCGGCAAGGTTTGCCGGACGAGTGGGATGTTACGATTGTCGAAACCGGTGCCACAACCACCACCCTGGTAGAGAGCATCCAGAAGCGGGGAGATATGCTCACCATGATCCAGGCAACCTTGTTATTGCTGGGGATTTATGAGGATACCGGCTCGCTGACCTATGCCGGCACCACCCCGCGCGATGCCCGCGCCGCCGCTCACCTGCTGGAGCAGGGCGCCGATCTGCGCCTGGCGGCCGATTTCCTGAACCCACCGCTCTCGCCGGAGCAGCACCAGGTTTACGAACAACTGGTCGCGAATGCACAGACCCATTACATCCACGGCCACCGGATCGTCATCGCCTGCGGGGACGCCGGTGGGATGGAGGAGGAGATCTCCACCCTGGCGCACAAGCTGCGCGACCTGTTCGACCCGGACGCGGTTTTCGTGCTGGTGGCCACCGCCGAAGGCGTCCGCCTGGTGGCGCGCTCGACGACCGACCAGGTGGATGTATCTGTCATCGCCCGGCACTTCAAGGGGGGCGGCCACGACCGGGCCGCGGCGGCGCTGGTCAAGGACGCATCTCCCATAACGGAGACCGGTGCGAGATCCGCTGCGCTGGCGGAAACCTGCCAGGAATTGCTCGAGATCCTGCCGCGCCACGTGCAGCCATCCGTCACGGTCTCACAGATCATGTCCCCCCACCCGCGCACCCTCACCCCGGAAACATCCGTTCAAAAGGCAGCCCAACTTATGCAGCAATACGGCTATGAGGGCTACCCGGTAGTGCAAGAGAACAAGGTGCTCGGTCTGCTGACGCGCCGCGCCGTGGACCGAGCCATCAACCACAAGCTGAACCTGACGGCCGCCAGCCTGATGGAGGCCGGGGAGGTTACCGTCACGCCAGATGATTCGCTCCAGCACCTCCAATCCTGCATGACCGACAGCGGCTGGGGCCAGGTGCCGGTTGTCGACCCGAAAACGGGCGAGGTG
>JBFYSM010000481.1:0-4718 GCA_041301605.1 Chloroflexota bacterium
CAAACGCATATCCCCAGGCTGTGTCTGCAATCTCTCAGCTTCTGTTTTCTCTAAGCAGGATATCCGTCTGAGGGCGCCACTTTCTCTGGCATGGAAGAACAAAAAAAATCATCATCCTATCCCGCATTTGCCTACCGATCTGATCGTCGCACTTTCCAGATAACCAGGGCATAAAGCGGCAATGAAACAGCCAGGATAAATCCCAAGTTGGTAAAGATGCTGACTGTAGAATAAGTCTCCGAGAACGCGGCCCGGCAGACCTCGGCCAAGGCGACGGATGGCACCCAAGGAAGAACGCTTTCCACCAGGGCTGGCAGCTCAATGCCCAGCATCTTGACCAATATTGCGCCGACCAAGAGCAGCAGCAGGATCGTGATCCATCCAACCACATCTTGCTGCTTCTCATAGAAGCTACCCAGCACCAGACCTACCGCTACCGAAAAGAACCCACCGCTGATCACGAACAGGATCGCCATATCCCAATGGATCACATCCACCCAGGAGATGGCAAATATCATTACGGCTGTCACAAGGATAT
Organism: Chloroflexota bacterium; assembly: GCA_041301605.1. Taxonomy (GTDB): domain Bacteria; phylum Chloroflexota; class Anaerolineae; order Anaerolineales; family Villigracilaceae; genus VGNO01. The sequence goes on from JBFYSM010000481.1 coordinate 539, forward strand.
AGAACGATCCTGCCATGGCTTTCCCTACCACTACTTGGCCGATGCCGGCCGGAGAGACCAGCAGGGCTTGCATCGTCTTGGTTTCTTTCTCCTCAAAGAGCAGGCTTGGCACCAGGAAAATGCCCATCATCAGGATCAACAGCACCGAATTCACGGTTGCCAGGCTGAGGAAAAGCACGCCATCCGAGGGAGGGTAAACAATATTCCCTTCGATCTGGATGGTCACCGGTCGACCTAACGACTGCGAGAGCATTTCTTCGAGTTTCGACTTTAATTCCGAAATCTGGTAGCGCTTGCTCCAGCACACATAGCCCTGGAATTCGATCGACTCGCCTGCCCCGGCTGCCAGCTCGTAATCCGCTGGAAGCATCAGGCCAATCAACGGATTCATTCCGCCACACAGCGCGGTCCGCAATTCCAGCTCGGAGCGTAGCTTTTCAACCGAGATGTCTGAGGTATTTTGCAGTTCTTTGACCAGGTTCGAATCACCCATATCGTAAATGGGTAGCACCGTTTGCGGCTGCTCAAAAATAAAAGGCAACATTTTCGGTAGAACCAATATGATGCTCAACATGATGATCATCGGGATAACCACCCTGTTCTTTAGTGCATCAACGATATCTTTGGAGGCGATCGTCCAGATGATGTTCAGGTTATCATAGAATGTGTGTTTTGAATTAGCCATCTCAGGTTTCTCCACATAACAAAGGCAACGAGACCAAATTTACCGGTCAGAACGACGCACTTTCCAGATCACCAGGCCAAATACTGCCGCGATACTTGCTACGGCAACGGCCAGGTTAAGCCATAACTGCGCCGGTGTAACGCCAATGGAGCATGAGAAGCGGAAGAGGCTGGCCAGCGCCGATGATGGAAGCCAGGTCAAGATCATCCGGATGCCGGCTTTCAGGTTTGATTCCATATAGAAGAGCGGCGGGATCATCAGGAAGAGCATCAGCACCACCATCCAGATCCCCGATTGTTTCATGGATTTGATAAAACTGCCGAGCGCCAACCCCAAGCCGACGGCCAGCAGGGCATATCCCAGGAAGGCAGCCAGTGCCAGGGTCCAATTAACGATGTACAGTGAGAACAGAGCCATTCCCAATCCACCGACAACCAGGATGTAGAAAAATCCTGCTAGTGCCTTGCCCAGGACAACCTGTCCGGGGCTGGCCGGGGATGTTAGCAGTGCATCCAGCGTCCTGGTTTGCTTTTCCTCCACCATCAAATGAGGGATTAAAAGCAGCGCCGTCGTGAAGACGAAATAGATCATCAGGTAGGTCACGCTGGTCTGGTTGCCATCCGCATCCGCTTGAGGGATAACAATATTTTGTCCAATGACAACTTGTACCGGTTGGTCGAGGATTTCACTGAAGGCCTGGCTGTACTTCGCTTCCAGTTGGGTCACTTTCATGCGATCGACCCAGAAGATGTAACCACGCAGAATCGGTTTGCCACCAGCTGCCAGGGTCTGTTCGAAATCCGCTGGGAGCACCAGGCCCAGGTTCTGGTAAGCCATCATCTGCTCCATCTCTTGGAGCGAAGCTGCCTCGCGGAATGAGTATTCAGCTCCATCTCCCAGCGTGACGGATTCAACAGCCAGGGAGGTATCTCCCTCATCGTACACGACAACACTCACTTCCTTATCGAAAGGGCGTAGGCCGCTGAGATAGTAGAAAAACACCACCATGCCAACCATGATGATAATGTTGGATCTGCTGCTCTTGTTTTTCAAAGCATCCAGGATATCTTTTGTGCCAATGATCCAGGTAATGTATAGAGTGTCGATCAGGGTTTTCATCGTTACTCACTTTCTTTTCTCAAATCACTTCCTGTTAGCTGGATGAAAATATCTTCCAGGGTAGTTTTTTCATCTTTTCCGTATTCTGCTTTCAAGCGTGCCGGGGTATCCAGTGCAACGATTCGGCCCCGGTCGAGGAATGCAACCCGCCGACTGAGTTGTTCGGCCTCCTCCATGTAATGGGTAGTCAAGAAGACGGTCATGCCGCCTTTGGCCAGGTTGGCTACGATGCCGCGGATGTCGCGGGCAATGTGCGGGTCCAGGCCGCGCGTCGGTTCATCCAGGAACAGGATCTCGGGCTTGTGGAGTAGGGCCCGGGCGATCAGTACCCGCTGCTTCATGCCATTCGAATACTTCTGGACCTTGTCATGGGCACGCTCGGTCAGGCTAACCTGGGCCAGCACCTCATCTACGCGAGATTTCTTGATCCGGTAGAGACGGGCATAGAAAATCAGGTTCTCACGCGCCGACATACGTTCGTAGATGTTCTGGCTGTCGAACACCACCCCGATCCTGGGCTTGAGTTGCTGGCGTTCGCTGACCACATCGTAACCGGCAACTTTGGCCATTCCGGAGGTGGGCAGCAACTGGCCGGTCAGCATGCGGATGGTGGTAGTCTTGCCAGCGCCATTGGGACCCAGGAAGCCGAATATCTCACCGGGCTCAACGCTGAAGTTGATCCCATCCACGGCACGTAGACCGTTATAGTTTCGAACCAGGTCTTGAACTTCGATTGCTTTCATTCTGTGACTCCTTCAACGATCAACTTTGCCATTACACTTGCTTCTTTCTACCTACCAGTATATATAAAAGAAATACGCCGTGCAACAAAAAATCGGCAAACGGCGTAAAGGGGCGGCAAAAGGCCCAGGAAAGGGGGTGAATAGCACAATTTTCGGGTTATTTTATTGCCCTAAAAAGGCAGATTCGGAATCAGTTAATATCCCAACAGCTCACGCAATTCGCGCTCGGCGGACTTGCTCAAGGGGATCTTTGTCCCAGCAGGATCCTTCAAACGCAGGCTGAAACTGTCACGGGTATAGGGAATCACTTCCTTAATTTGCTGCAGGTTGACCAGGTAGGCGCGGTGAGTGCGGAAGAATCCCCTGCGCGATAAACGCTTTTCCAATTCGGCCAGGGTAAATTGGGTTGGCAGGCGTTCATCGAGGGTCTGGAGATAAGTGCGATCATCCTGTGCGAAAACGAAAAGGATTTCAGCCGGGTCGATCAGGATAACCTTTTCCTCGCCCCTGGCAGGAACCATGAACGGTTGCTGGTGCTGCTGTGTATCCCGGGGGTCAAATGACTCGAGTACCCTGCCCTGCCCCATGCGGTAGACAGTATCGCATAGGTTCTCCAGATTCGCAGGATCCTGGGTAAAGATCAATACCGTCGCTCTGGCATCCACCAGGCTGCGAACAACCTGGCTGATCAGGTTGACCGATGCCTGCTCACAGCCCGCAAATGGATCCGCCAGTAACAAGACCTTGGGATGATTGAGAATTGCCCGTCCCAACGCGAGTCTTCTGGATAGGCCGGGAGAGAGTTTCTCCGTATTAGCACTGGCTTGGTCGGCCAAGCCAACCTGTTCCAACACCTCAACAGCCCGGGTTTTCGGTAAACGCCACAAACGACAGTAGAACTGCAAATTTCCGAGTACGGAGAAACGTTTGTATAGGTTATCTTCCGGAAATAATACGCCCACCTGTCGACTGAAGGTTTTCCGCTCACGATAGGGATCCAGCCCGGCCAGGCGAACACTGCCACTCGTTGGACGCATGCGCCCGGTGAGCAACTGGAATACAATCTCCTTGCCGCTGTCCACCGGTCCGATCAGCGCCGCAACCTCCCCCGCCTTTATTGCAAATAAGGGGATATCGACCACGATTTTCTGGTCAAGTACTTTTTGCAATTCCTTCAACTCTATCATAAGGTAATTGTAGCATCAAACGTACCATCAGTAGATCACGGAAGCACGAACCAAAGTTTGTGCTAATTACCTTATCGCCCGCGTCCTTTCCCGTCCATCTCGGGGGAATGTTCGCTTATTTCGTTGTATCGCAAATCAAATCGCTGGTGCAGAAATTGCACGCCACCTTCCCTGGCGCAGACAACCGCTTCGAACTCTCTGAAGATGATGGCAATACCACCGGTTACCAACGCCACTTGAATAGATTGGCAACATACTGACCTACACCATCCATCCCGTCCGAGGGGATAGGCACCAGGTTCAAGCCTGGCGCATGTACCGCATCCATCAGCGTGGCGTGGATGCATCCGTATCCTATCCGCACCCCCCTCTAGCTATGTAATCAAGGTAGAACTTGCGCAGTTCAGGTTGGTTGGGGGTGTGGTGTGCGGGTTTCACCCGCACAC
>JBFYSM010000550.1:0-4999 GCA_041301605.1 Chloroflexota bacterium
CTGACGGATGGACGCATTGAAAGCCCGCTGGCCCTCAGGCTATACTCCATCCTGCTCAAAGGTTCATGGGAGACAACCTGGACTCCGCCAGGATCAAGCGAAACAGGCACACCGGCCCCACCATTGGAGATTTGCCTGGACCTCGATACCTGGAAGCAGGTCCGGACCCTGGATGTGCCCCTGCCTTCTGGCCTGATCGGCACCCTCCTGACCATGCGCGGCGCGCTCGCGCCGGAGCCATCCCTGTTCGTATCGGCGTTGGATAGCAGTGACACGCGTCCGCTCGTATTTGGGTATGGATCGCTCTCGCCCGATGGGACAGATGTGGTTTATTCCGACTCTGCCGGAGCCGTACACATCCTGGAATTGGAAACCGGCTCAGATGTGATGATTGACCCGGCCATAGTGCAAGCGCGGCAAGTGGCCTGGTCGCCAGATGGGCAGTATATCGCCTATGACCAGTTCACCGACGCCTACACCGTTTACGTGATGAACGCCGATGGAAGCAACCCCCGCCAGTTAACTTTCCCGCCCGGGATGCAATTCCTCGAAGGCTGGACTCCGGATAGCAAGCAGGTTTTGGTCTCCAACCTCGGCGATGGCGGCACGATGCTCATGCTGGTGGATGTGACCACTGGCGCGGCAACAAACCTGTTCACTGTCACATCCAAAGGCGCGGCAGGCGCGTCCATATCACCGGATGGCCAGTGGATTGCGTTTGTTGACTGTGGATTCGGCGAAACGGCAGGCGGTGTCTTCGTCTCCCATCTCGATGGCTCCGAACATCGTACGATTGCTCAGTTGGATCATTGGCCTGCATTCAACCCGGTTTGGAGTCCGGATGGACAATGGCTGGCGATCAGCATCCTTGATAACGATACGTACCAATCCAGCAATGCTCAAGTCGCTCTGGTCAACGTGAACACATGTGAGGTTATCCCGCTCCAGGGAGTGGAGGGTGAAGTCCGCTCGTGGAGGCCATAGACACATAAGGAAAGTAAGCAAAGGGCTGCCGAATTGAGCAGCCCTTTTTTGTCATCAGGATTGTAGAGTAAAATGCTGGGGCAGGATTTCCACTATTCTGTAAGGGTTAAAAAACCGGATTTGCATTAGAATTCTTGTGATGGATGTACAAAATATGAGCCGCTTCCAACGCCTGCAGCCGTACCTGAACCGGATTTTGCCGGTGGTGGTGCTGATCTACCAGGTAATGGCATTATCCGCCTTTATGGTCGGCATCATCCTCGCCTTTGGCTGGTTGAAACTGCCTTTCCTGGGGGCGTTCTTCGAGCATACCCTGGCCTATAATGGTGCCGTCCCCAGCCAGCCAAGTGAGGCATGGCAGCTATATAACGAGGGCATTAAACTCGGTGACCAATTGGTTTCCATCGCAGGAACGGAAGTCCACAATACATCAGAGATCAAGGGCGTTTTGCAAAACTATTACCCCGGAGAATCCATCCAGGTGGGCATCCAGATAACAGATGGCAGTTTGCATGTGTTTGGTGTCACCTTACAGTCCCTTCCATCTGCGGATGTAATTTCATACCTGATCGTCCCAAGTGGGATCAGTTTCATCTTCCTCTTGATCAGCGGCTGGATTTTTGGGCTGCGCCGCGACGAGTCGGCTGGGCGGGCCTTTACCTTGCTCGCCGCCTCTTTGACCATCGTGACCGGAACGCTGTTCGACCTGTTCACGACTCATTACCTGACCCATCTGTGGACCCTGGCAGTCGCCATGGTGGGCGCAGCGATGTTCGATCTGGCATTGGTTTTCCCACAGGAACCGCGTCTGGTTGTTCGATACCCATTCCTGCGCTGGTTGGGATACCTGGCTGCTCTGATCTTAACCAGTTATGCCTACACCACCCTTTTCAATATGGATCGGCCAATCGCCTATATCCAGGCTTGGCAGGTCATGTACCTGTTCGTTGCCATCTCTGGTTTGTTCTTCTTTAGCATGATGATCTACCGCATGTTTTCATCCCCCTCGCCAATTGTAAAATCACAAGCCCGAACGATCCTGATAGGTGGTCTGCTGGCATTCAGCCTAATTATTGTCTGGCTTGTGCTTTCTCCGTTCGGATTGTGGGATTTCTCTACATTACTTTTTATCCCCGTTATTCTGTTTCCGTTGGCCACGGGGTATACAATCCTGCGCTTCCGTCAGGTAAACACCGACTACCTGGTCAGCCGTGGAATATTGTTTACACTGATGACCCTTCTGGTGGCATTGATCTATGCTTTGTTGGTGGCAGGGTTGACCTTGATTTTTGGTGATGTCATCCCTGCCAGTAACCCCTGGCTTATTGGCGGGACGATCGCCATTTTAGCTCTTTTAATCCAGCCATTACGCGAGCGGATGCAGAATCTCATCAATATCGTGTTCTTCCGCGGCGAACGCGCCTACCAGAAACGGGTACAAGATTTTACCCATGAACTGACGACAACTGTTGATCTTTCAGATGTTTTGCAAACCTTGCGCCATCACATCCTGGAAACATTGATTCCAGACCGTTTGCATATCTATGTGTATGATCCCCTCAACGATCAATACTCGGCGCAAAATGGGGAAGATGGCCGCCCAACCAGTGATATACAATTGTCATCCGCCAATCCGCTTGTTCAGGCCATCAGCCGCGAGAAATTACCGCTCTTCATTGATCGGGAAAATCTACCTCCAGCCTTGCAAGATGAAAAAAACCGCATCTCTCTGCTGGGCAGTCTCCTTTTCGTTCCGTTACCTGGTGGCGAACGATTGATTGGTTGGTTAGCGCTCGGTCCGCGAAGATCGGGTGAAAACTACACCAGTGCAGATATCTCCTTTCTCGAACTATTGAGCGACCAGGCTGCAGTTGCTGTGGAACGCGCCCAGGTGATCTCCAACATGGAACGCCGGGTACGAGAAATGAACATCCTCTCGCGGGTTGCCCAGGGGGTAAATGTGACCGTGAGCTATGATGATATTCTCGAACTGATCTATGCCCAAACGGATCAAATCTTTTCAGTGGATGATTTCCATATTACTCTCCATAACAAGGAGAATGATTATTTTTACTTCGCCTTCTGCCTGGAAGGTGATGAACGCCTGCCCCACCGGGAGAACTTGCCGCTACCACCCGATACCGGCCTCAGTCCCGAGGTGATACGCAGCCGCCGCACGCTTATTACAAATGATTATGCCCGCGAATGCCAGGTACGCGGCATTACGCCGGTTACATCCGGCACCTTTGCGTATGCAGGCGTTCCACTCAACGCAGGTGCGGAAACCATTGGCTCTCTCAGTGTAGCCAGCCGGGATGCCAGTGTAATCTATACGCCGGGGCAAATCGAACTCCTGCAAGCCATTGCAGATCAGGCTGCTGGTGCGATTATCAAGGCGCGTTTGTTACAAGAAACGGAACGTCGCGCTCGCCAACTGGCTACACTGAACGATATCACCCGCCAATTAACATCAACCCTGGAAACTGAGCCATTGCTTCGAACCATCCTCGAGAGTGCTGTGACGATATTGAACTGTGAAGCTGGCAGTCTATTCCTTGTGGATGAACAAACAGACGAACTCATATTCAGCGTGACGGTTGGAGGCGCCGGGAACAACCTGATTGGTCAGCGTCTGCCACCGGGGAGTGGTATTGTAGGTAAGGCTGTCGCAACCAGGTTGCCGGTCATTGAAAACGATGTCACCAGTTCATCCGCCTGGTTCAACACGGATGAGAAAACCGGCTTCACCACCAAAGCCCTCCTGGCAGTACCCATGCAGGTAAAAGAACGCGTTATTGGTGTACTCGAAGTGATCAATCGCCAGGATGGCCTTCCCTTTGTTGAGGATGATAAAAACCTGTTGACAGCCTTTGCCAGCCAGGCCGCGGTTGCCCTCGAGAATGCCCGACTGTACACCTTGACCGACCAGGAACTTTCCGCCCGTGTCGAGGAACTCTCGGTCATGCAGCGTATCGACCGCGAACTCAACGCAAGCCTGGATATCAGTCGTGCTATGCGCATCACCCTGGAATGGGCTATGCGGCAATCGCTGGCAGAAGCTGGATTGATTGGCATTGTGGTCGATAATGGTATCCGAATCATGGCCCAACAAGGCTATGAAGAATTGAGTACCACCTATAAAGATAGCCCCATGCCGTTGATCCAGGAGTCGATGCGTACCGCAGTTGATACCGCCCAGCCTCAGCATCTCAATTTGGATATTGATCATCCAGGCCTCCTGCCCCAAGCGGCATACCAGATCGTAATCCCGATTCGCCGGGAAGCCAGTGTAATTGGATTGATTTTGCTCGAAAGCACCTCCCATGACGTGCAGCCAGATGTGGCACTTAATTTCCTCAATCGCTTGGGTGATCATGCTGCCATTGCCATTTCCAACGCGCAACTTTACTCTGAAGTGGAAGCAGCCAACACTGCCAAGAGTGAATTTGTTTCATTTGTGGCGCATGAGATCAAAAATCCAATGACCTCGATCAAGGGATATTCAGAATTGCTTTCGGCCGGGGCGGTAGGCCCCATCAACGATATGCAGGCCAATTTCCTGAATACGATCCGTTCCAACGTGGAGCGCATGTCCACATTGGTATCCGATTTGAACGATAATTCCAAGATCGAGGCTGGTCGCCTGCGCTTGGAATTCAAAGCCGTCGATCTGGCGGATGTGGTCGATGAAGTTATCCGCTCCAGTTCAAAACAGGTAGAAGAGAAGAAACAAAACCTGGAAATATCCCTGCCGCGTAATTTGCCCAAGGTGTGGGCTGATCGAACGCGGCTGGCACAAATCCTTACCAACTTTGTCAGCAATGCACATAAATATACTCCGGAGGGAGGCAGGATCGAGGTCGCAGCGGAGTTCACAGACAATAAACGGCATCTGGATGGATCAGTCGAAATGGCTCACATTTGGGTGAAAGACAGTGGTATTGGCATCAGCCTCGATGACCAGAAGAAAATCTTCCAGAAATTCTTCCGCTCTGATGATCAGAAAGCCCGCGAA
>JBFYSM010000590.1:0-4490 GCA_041301605.1 Chloroflexota bacterium
CCCTCCGCCACGCTCGAAACCATCTCGCTGATTGTGCCGCAGGGCTGGGCGGTGCATGGATTGTTCCAGTCCATGCAGGGTGCGGCAACCGGCGAACTGGGGCTCTCGGCGCTGGTCATGCTTGCCTGGGCGGTTGTGTTATTTGGGATCGGTGTGTGGAGATTCCAGAAAAGATATGCGTGATTTGGTAGGGGCGAAACATGTTTCGCCCCTACGGAGAAAAAACATGAAACGTATACTCGATATAACTGCAAAAGACCTGCTCCAGATCCTGCGTGACCGCAAGACCTTCCTGTTCCTGCTGATCATGCCGGTCCTCTTCACCTTCCTGTTCGGCTTTGCCTTCGGCGGATTCAGCAAGGGCGAAACCGACCCCCGCCTGCCGGTGGCAGTCATCGATGAAGATGGCGATGGGTTGTCGCAGAGGCTGGTGGGATTGCTGGAAGAGTCCGAAATCATCGCTGTGACGCAGGATACCGCGAAGACCCTGGCCGACTACGAGAAATTGCTCTCGAAAGGCGACCTGGCCGGGATTTTGGTCATCCCTGCCAGGTACTCCAATTCCCTCCTGGAAGGAAACCTGCCTCGCCTGGCCCTGACCGTCGACCTGGCCCAGTCTGCCGGGACGACCGTCCAGGCCGAGGTGCTGGCCGCAGCTTCCCGGCTGGCGAGTGCCGTCCAGACAGCCCAGATCGTGGGGCAGACAACCTCCGCATTCACCCCGGCCTTCGAGCAGGCCCTGGCCGCCTGGAACAATCCCCCGGTGCGTATTGAGATAAACTCGGCGCTTGTGCAGATCGAAGAAAAGCCCAGTTCACAGATCATGTCGCTGGCGCATACCTCGCCGGGAATGATCCTGCAGTTCGCCATTGCTGGCCTGTTGACCTGCGCGACCGTCATCGTCAGCGAGCGCAAGACACGCTCCCTCCAGCGCCTGCTGACCACCGCCACCCGGCGCTGGCACATCCTGCTTGGGCATTACCTGGCCATCTTCGTGCTGCTCTTCGCCCAGTTCCTGGTATTGATGCTGTTCGGTCAACTTGTCCTGAAAGTAGATTACTTCCGCATCCCCGCCGGGAGCCTGTTGATCGCGGTCACATCCAGCTTATGCATTGCCGCGCTGGGATTGCTGATCGGCGTGCTGGCCAGGAGCGAAGAACAGGCCATCGCCTTTGCGCTCATCCCGATGTTCATCTTCGCCGGGCTGGGCGGGGCATGGACGCCGCTGGAGTACACCAGCGCCGCGTTCCAGGCCATAGGGCACGTCACGCCGATTGCCTGGGCGATGGATGGGTTCAAGAACATCACCGTGCGCCTGCTCGGCTTCGAATCCGCCCTGTTGCCATCCGCGGCGCTGGCAGGGTATGCCTTGTTGTTCTTCCTGCTGTCCGCCTGGCGCTTCCGGCGGGTGAGTGAGTAGAATAACCGATGAAAAATCCCCGGTATTTCGAAAATACCGGGGATTTATGAACCGCTGTTAGCCTGCTTTCGGTGTTTCGGTATCGATCTCCCGCCAAAAATCATCATGCTTCATTCCCTTGCCGTCACGAATTTGCTGTTCGGCAATGTCAAGAATGCCCTGGAATTTGGGGGAATGTGCTAACACCATGCGCTCGATCTCATCTTCATCCTTGATGGATAAGAGGATTGCCACAGGCTTACCATTCTTCGTAACGACAACAGGGCCTTGCTCGCTGGCCTTCAAAAAGCCACTGAATTTTGCTTTCACATCTGCTACAGAAGCGATTCTCATATGTCTAACTCCTTGCCTTCAATCCAGAGACGGCTGCCGATCTTCTCACCAATTGCCAATAAGATGACTTGCTGGTTATCATAATCTATTCGGTAAAACACCCGAAAACGATTGCCTGGTCCAAAACGAATTTCCCATCTGGCTCCGATAACTACAGGCCGCTTGAGCGGTTTGCGATTTCTTGTTTCAACGTCTGGTTGGAACTGTAGCTGTGTTTCGAGCGACTCTCGAATGAGGGAATAGTACTTTGTCTCAATTGACTTGAGATGCTGCTTGATGATCGGGGGATAGATGATTTCAAATCGTTCTACAGGCGCCATCATGACCATGATTATAGTCATTAAAGGCTTATTGTCAATGCTTTTCCGCGAACAACCAATCCTTTACGATAAAGTAATCCTCCAATATTGCCTGCTTCTTGGAGAATTACTTGTGCAACTGCACCTGGTCTTTCGTGAGGCCGAGCAGATGATATCTCTTCTTTGCCAATTCTCCGTAGAAAAGCTGACGCAGTCTCTCCATCAGCTCATACCACTCGTTCAACATTTTTTGCTTTGCAACAAAGAGCTTCCCCACGGCCGCGCGGATTAGTGAACAGGTCGGCCCTGCTACCGTCCGCGGCGCTGGCAGGGTATGCCTTGCTGTTCTTCCTGCTGGCCACCTGGCGCTTTAGGCGGGTGAGTGAATAAGCCAAACTAGGGGATCAACTGGCTGATTGCCACGGCAAGGATAGCATTGAAAACGACTGCCGAATAATAGAACTTCCCGATGCTCCTGGCTTTGATATCATTGTCTTCTTCGACAACCACGAAATCGAGCCAGGAGCGTTTCCACTTGTCCGTTTTGATGCGATAGAGCACATGCACGAGGAAACTGAGGAAGATAAATATGGCGAAGAATAGGAAGGTTTTCCTCAACCCAAAGAGGAACCCGTAGCCCATCAGGAAACCTGCAACGATAAAAACTTTCAGCACCTTATACCATTTTGGCTGCAGGGTATGGGATTTGACGAAATTGACATCCAGTTTGATCTCTTCCAGAAGCTTACGCATCTTGAACCTCATTCCTGGATATTGATCCGAGCACTTCCATCGCCCGCTCCCAGCTCTCCCAGGGAACGAACAGGTGGTCATGATAATACGCCGAAACAGCGTTGACAGGGATGCCTGCCCGGGCGAGCGCAGCCGTAATTGCCGCCAGAAATCCCACCGCCGATAAGGATGAGTGGACAGTCAGTGTGATGCAGGCCCAGGCTGCATCATACGGCAGACCGTTCTCGCTGGTTTGCTGTTCCGTTACGATTACCGTGATACCCTCCTGTTCGCGAAAAGTACCCAATGGCTCAAAAGGCAATTTATCGTAATCATCCTGGCTGATAGAGCAGAAGATAAAAGGCCGCTCATGAAGCACAGGCGTCATAGTCGCCAACAGGGTTCGGAGATCGGATTCGCCTTGCATGCTCACTCCCCCGCCAGGAAACCATTCTCCCCCAGCCACTCCAGGGATTGTCGAATCCCTTCCCCTTCCGCTTCCACGGCCCAGAGTGCATCCGGGGCGTATTCATTCAGGGCTTGGCAAACATCTACAAGGGGGATAGTTCCCTGCCCCAAGCCCAGGTGCTCATCGCTTTGCCCGTGGTTGTCATGCAGGTGGACATAGCCGATCTGGGAGCCGAGGCGCTCGATCCATTTGATCACCGGTGTATTCGTATTGCAATGGGCATGGCCGATGTCGAGGTTGATATCCAGGTTGGGCCGGTCAATGGAGTGAACCACATCGGAGATCAACTCCGGATCCAACTCGAGCATGTTCTCCAGGTGGATGCGAATATTTGGATCCCTGCCAGAGAGGAACTCCTGCCAGAATTCCGTGCTGCGCCTGATCCAGCCAGGGAATGGACTTGTATGGGGGACATAGCCATGGTGCAAAACCAGGTGTTTTGCGCCGAGTGCAACCGCAACATGATAGCTTTGCTCGAAGCGTTGCCTGGCGATATTCCTCACCAGTGCGTCGAAACTGCCGGGGCAAAGATCGCCAAAACAACCGTGCACCGAGACGGGGGCAATGCCGTGAATTGCCTGCCTGTGCTCTTCGAGCGAGGCCGGGTTTTGCTCCAATACCCGTGGATCGTAAAATGCCTGGACTTCGATCCCAACCCCAAGTTTTCTGCACAGGGGAGCGACATCCCTGGCTTTGCTGTCATCACAAATCAATAGTTGTTTCATCCCAATCACCTTTCACGATAAATGCGCAGCCTTCAAATAAGGATCGTTTTCCGGATCATCGGAAATGTATCCGCCGCAGCGCGGCAACCCCCAGAATATGGATCGCACCCGGCGGGCGGGAAGCGTCTTTTCTTTACTCCAAGGTGCCGGCATGCGCATGTGGATGCTGCAACCAACCAGGGCGAGGGTCTGCAGCGCAATGAAAATCGTGTAATTTCCATATAGGGCAAGGAAGACCAGGCACAGGGTCACGTTCGGGATGTGCGTAACCATGGTCTTGAGCTTGATCGACCTGGGGCTGTCATGCTCCGGCGAGATGTAGACATCCCAGTACATATCCATGAGCAGCCACTGCCAGACGCCGATGATCCCATAAGCCAGCAGCCACTGCTGCCAACCCTGCCAATCGTGGCCGATCATCGTTGCCATCCGCCAGATGGATAACAGCATCTGCCCCAAGGCCGTACCCCAAATGAGCCCATAAAGGATTTGCGGGAACAGATCGATCCGGC
>JBFYSM010000016.1:0-2725 GCA_041301605.1 Chloroflexota bacterium
CACCAAACCCCCAACCACCCTGAACTGCGTAAGTCCTACTACATATCGCAAGGAGCACGAATGATCATAGCAAATGGCCTTACCAAAGATTACGGTTCCCGGCGGGCAATCGAAAACCTGCGCTTCGAGGCCCGGCAGGGCGAAGTGGTTGGTTTCCTGGGCCCGAACGGCGCCGGCAAGACAACGACAATGCGTATCCTGACCGGTTACATGCCGCCCACCTATGGCAAGGCAACCGTTGCCGGATACGATATCGTCGCCGATTCCCTGGAGGTCCGCAAACGGGTCGGCTACCTGCCGGAGACCGTCCCCTTGTATCCTGATATGACCGTCTTCGAATACCTGAAGTTCATGGCCGACCTGCGCCACCTGCCCAACGCAGAAGATATGGTCGATGAAGCCCTGGAAAAGGTTGGCATGGAGGAACGCGCCGAGGGGTACATCAGCAACCTTTCCAAGGGCATGAAGCAGCGGATAGGTCTGGCCCAGGCCCTGCTCCACAAGCCAGAGGTGCTGATCCTGGATGAACCGACCATCGGCCTCGACCCGGCCCAGGTGGTGGAAGTCCGCAACATCATCCGCGAGGTTGGCAAAGAAAGGACTGTTCTGCTCTCCACCCACATCCTTTCCGAAGCCCAGCAGCTTTGTGACCGCGTTTTGATCATCAATAAAGGCCGTATCGTTGTGGAGGATACGCCGGAGAACCTGCAATCCCGGCTCGTCGGCGGGGAACGCGCCATCCTGCGTGTGCGAGGCGAAAGCGATGAACTTGTGCCGAAACTGAAAGAAGTGCCAGGCATCCAGGATGTAAAGGCCAACCCGGATGGTGCGCTGGAATTCCAGTTCGCACCTGGGCAGGATCCCCGCCCATTGGTTGCCAGAACCGTTATCGGGGCTGGATACGACCTGCTGGAATTGCGTCCCGCCGGGTTGAGCCTGGAAGAGATCTTCCTGGAACTTACGAAAGATAGCACGATTTCCTGAGAGCGAGGAACTATGCGAAACCTTTGGACAATTGCAAGCCGTGAATACCGTCATTACTTTGCCACACCCATTGCATATGTGGTGGCCCTGTTAATCCTGGCAACAGTTGGAATCTTATTTGTGCTCATCCTTTGGAGTACGAACCAGCAAGCCATGTACGGTGCTACACCACCGGAAGTTGGTGCGATCGTAAGCCCGATGGCTTTCTTATTCCTTTTCGCCGCCCCTGCCTTGACCATGCGCCTGCTGGCCGATGAACAGCGTACCGGCACGATGGAATTATTGCTGACTGCGCCCGTCCGGGATTGGGAACTGGTGGTTGGGAAATGGCTGGGAAGTTTCCTGTTCCTGCTGACCATCATCGGTGTTACGCTGATCTTCCCCCTCGTGCTGAACCGTATGGTCACGCCGGGCATCGACCAGGGCATCCTGATAACATCCTACCTGGGCATCATACTGGTTGCAGCATCATTCCTGGCGATCGGCACAGCCTTCTCATCCTTTTTCTCGAACCAGGTTAGTGCCTTCATTGCAACCTTGGTTGCACTGGTATTCTTCTGGTGGATCGTTGGCTGGCCGGCTCAAGTCATGCCGATTGGCGGTGAAATTTTCAGATACCTCGAGTTGAGCAGCCGCTTCTACAACAATTTCTTGGGTGGAATTCTCCACTTGTCAGATGTTGTCTACTATCTAAGCATCACTGCCCTGGGTTTGTTCCTGGGAACCATTGCTGTCGAAATGCGCAGGTGGCGATAATGGCTAAAACACAGAAAAAAAACTCAAAGAAAAGCAGTTCGAAGCGCTTTGCCACGATCGGGCTGTGGTTTGGCCTGGCAGCGCTGGTATCCGTTGGCCTGGCCCTGGTTATCAAGTTGTTCATTTTCATGGGGCTTTACAGCCCGCCGGACCAGGAATGGACCAACCTTTGGATTTGGATCAGCCTGGGTGTGCTCCTGGTTGGGCCGGCCATGTTTGCGCTCCTGGATCCGCAGCGCGTGCGCGACCTCCTGACCGGACGCCAGGCCCGCTACGGCTCCAATGCCTTCATCATGCTGGTCGCCTTCCTGGGGATCATCTTCGTGGTCAACCTGATCGTTTACCAGAACCCCGTCCAGAAGGATCTGACCGAGGATCAATCCCACACCCTGGCGCCCGAAACCCTCGACACGCTGGAAGCGCTGCCGGGAAAGGTCAAGGCCATTGCATTCTACACCGCGCGTACATCGAACGTGACAGCAGAGGAACTCCTGAATAACTTCAAGATAAACAGTAAAGGGAACTTCGATTATGAGTTCCAGGATCCTGACCAGGATCCCGCCCTTGCCCGACAATATGAAATTGCACGCGATGGCACCATCATCCTGGTTCTCGAAGATCGCTACGAAGTTGTATCCTACGCGTCCGAGAAGGAGATCACCGCGGCGCTGATCCGCCTGATCAACCCCGGTGAACGGACGGTTTACTTCCTGACCGGACACAGTGAACATGACCCGCAAGGTTCCGATGAAACAGCCTATTCCCTGGCCCGCCAAGTTCTCGAATCCAAGAAATATACGGTCACATCCCTGAACCTGCTGGATGAAAACCAGATCCCCGAGGATGCGCTGGCGATCATCATCGCCGGCCCGCTCAAACCCATCACCGAACAGGAAGCAGAACTGCTCGGCACCTACCTGGCAGAGGGAGGCTCGGTGGTATTCCTTTGGGAGCCATCCCTGCTATTGAATGTCTCCACAAGGAA
>JBFYSM010000065.1:0-4129 GCA_041301605.1 Chloroflexota bacterium
ATCGTCTCTTTCGATCTGAACTACCGCGCCAAGCTCTGGAACATCTGGGGCGGACAGAAAAAGGCTGTTTCCACATTGGCCCGCATCGTCGAGAACGTGGATGTGCTCGTTGGCAACGAAGAGGATCTCCAGTTGTGACTCGGCCTGAAGGGACCGGAAGTAGGCTCAAAGCCTGCCCTGAGCAAAGCAGAAGGTCCGAAGCTCGATCCGGCTGTATTCCTGAGCATGATCGATCAGGTAATCAAGAAATACCCGCAGATCAAGGTTGTTGCCACCACCCTGCGCGAAGTCCACTCCACCAACCGCCATTCGTGGGGCGCGGTGGCCTGGATCGACGGCCAGTCGTTCGTCTCTCCGACCTGTGAACTGGATGTCTACGACCGCGTTGGCGGCGGCGACGGGTTCGCTTCCGGCCTGTTCTACGGCCTGCTGGCCGGTGAGCCGGAGCAGGAAGCCGTCAACCTGGGCTGGGCGCACGGCGCGTTGCTGACGACCTTTCCCGGCGACACGACCATGGCCACGGTTGAGCAGGTACGTGCCTTCGCCAAAGGCGGTTCGGCCCGCATTCAGAGATAAAGGTTCCGTAGTCGCGACTTCCCTGCACAGACCGCAGGGCTGTGTAGTCGCTTGAGCGCGAACGACTAAAGTCGTTACTACGGTTTATTTTAGCAATATGTGCACACGTGTGCACCTACATAACCAATCATTCAATCTTTGTGAAGGAGAAAAATCATGGACATGATGAAGGCGTACGTTTTCAAGGATGTTGGCAATCTCGTTTTCGAAGAGCGCCCCATCCCCCACGTGAAAGATCCGGATGATGTGCTGCTCAAGGTCAAGGCCGTAGGCATCTGCGGCTCAGATTTGAAGATCATCGAGGGCAAGCACCACTTCAAGCCCAATACTGTGCTTGGGCACGAGTTCTGCGGCGAGGTGGTTGAGGTTGGTTCGCACGTTCACCACGTCAAGATTGGTGACCGCGTGGCCATCGACAACAACATCCGCTGCGGGTTCTGCTCGTTCTGCCGTATGGGCCTCACCAGCCAGTGTGTGGACATCAAGACCTCCGCCCTGGGCGTCATGCGCGACGGCGGTTACGCCGAGTACTGCCTTGTCCCCGAGAAGCAGTGCTTCGTGCTGCCTGACGAGATTGATGACATTCTTGGCACGCAGGTGGAAACCCTGGCAACCGTGGTCAACGGTATGAACACCCTGCTCATGCTGCCCTACGACTACGTTATGATCCTCGGCTTCGGCCCCATCGGCTACCTCTTCGCCCAGTTCGCCAAGAACATCGCCGCCAAAGTGGCCGTGACCGAGATCGACCCGTTCCGCCGCCAGGTAGCCCGCGAATGTGGCCTAACGGTCTGGGATCCGAACGAAGTGGATGTGGTCGAGAAGATCACCGACTTAACCTACGGGCGCAAGGCAGATATTGTCATCGAAGCCACCGGCAACGCCCTCGGCCAGGCGCTCCAGTGCGTTACCCCCGGCGGCAAGGTGCTGCCCTTTGGCATGGACTCCTCCGTTAACCTGAACATTGTCCCGAACGAGATCACCCGCTGGGCCACCAAGATCCTCGGCCTGTACCTCGGCCAGAACACGATGGTCCCATCCATCCGCATCTTCCAGGAGAACCGCCTGAACATGGGGCCATTCTTCACCAAGGTTATCCCGTTCGATGAAGGCCTGGGTGCATTCGACCTGCTCGGCCTGGATATGAAGACGCTCGAGCACCACCCCAAGAGCGCCATGAAGATCGTGATGAAGTTCTGATTCTGCCCCTGGTCTCTATACGGCGGTGTTGGTCGAGTAGCCCGAAGGGCATATCGAGACCTGCCGCCTTCTCGACCACCGATTATTGGCAGGAGAAAGGCCAAAATGAAAAAAGTCAAAATTGCTGTGATTGGAACAGGACGCATGGGAAGCGTCCATTGCCGGAACATCGTCCGGCAAATCCCCGAAGCGGAACTGGTCGCTGTCTGCGATATCCAGTTGGAAGTTGCCCAGGCTGTGGCTGATGAACTCGGCATCCAGCGCGTGGTAAAGGATTACCACAACCTTCTGGATGACCCGGAGATCGAAGCCATCCTGATCGCCAGCAGCACCGATACGCATGCTTTCATGATGAAGGATGTTGCCGCGGCGGGCAAGCATATCTTCTGTGAGAAGCCTCTGGCGCTCGAGTTGGGTAAGATCGATGAGGCGCTGGCCGAAGTAGAAAAAGCGGGGGTCAAGTTGCAGGTCGGGTTCAACCGCCGCTTCGACAAGAGCTACCAGCGCGTGCATGAGATCGTCACCTCGGGCGAGATCGGCCGCCCGTGCATCCTGCGCATCACCAACCGTGACCCCGACTTCCCCTCCATGGAATTCCTGCGCGTCTCTGGTGGCATTTTCCTGGATTTGGCCATCCACGATTTCGACATGGTCCGCTACCAACTCGGGGAAGTGGTGGAAGTGTATGCTGCTGGTGGTGTCCTGATCGAACCAAAACTGAAGGATTTCGGTGACATCGATACGGATGTAGTCATCCTCAAGTTTGCCAACGGCGCGGTGGGCGCGATCGACAACAGCCGCAAAGCGGTATACGGTTATGACCAGCGCCTGGAAGTATTCTGTTCAAACGGAACTGTCATGGCGAACAACGAGGCTGAAACTACGGTTGCGAAGGGGAATCAGGATGGCTTCCTCTCGGCCAAGCCACCCTACTTCTTCATGCAGCGCTATGCCCCCTGCTATGTGGAGGAAGTCCGCCAGTTCGTGGAATGCGTGCGCGACGACAAGCCCACCCCCACCACCGGAGCAGATGGTCGTGCGGCCGTGGTACTCGGTTACGCTGCCTGGAAGTCGTACCGCGAGAACCGGCCGGTGAAGATCAACGAGATTGGATAAAACAACGACAGACCACAGACGATGGACGATCGTTAAGTTCGTGGTCCGCGGTCTGTCGTCAGTAGTCTGAGAATTTTAGCCACGATTAATTCAATTTCATCGAGAAGGAGTATAAAAATGTCAGATCAAAAAGCACCTCAAGGTTTTCTCCCCACCAACCAGCCCGACCTGTTCTTCGAGGATAACGAAGTCGGGCGGATGAAGAAGCAGGTGTGGGATGCCAGTGACGAGCAGATCGACGCCATCCTGGCCGATTACGGCATCCCGTCGCCCGTGGAATGGGCCAAGCCCGGTTCTTACATCCAAACCACCACCCGCTGGCAGGTGGAAGCGAACCGCAAGAAGAATGATATTGTATTCATACCGGTCGGTTGCACCGAGTTGCATGGGCAGCACCTGCCCAGCGCGGCGGATACGCTCTACGTCAGCGCCATCTGCGAAGGTGTGCGCAGGTTTACCGCCAAGCACGGCGCGCCCATCAACCTGGCGCTGCCTCCTTTAATGTACGGTGGACATCCATACCATCACATGGGCATGCCCGGTACAGTCATCGTGCGCGAGCATGTGGTGCGAGAGATGATGATCGACGTGATGCTTGGATTGTGGAACGACGGTTTTCGCAAGCAACTCATTGTCAACAACCACGGCCAGTTGTGGATGCTGGAGTCAGCAGTACAGGAATTCCAGAAGCGTTACCAGTTGCCGGGCATCTTCCGTGTCATCGACTGGCACCGCGGCGTGCGCGAGTTCTTCCGCCCGGTTGAACGCGGTGGACAGTTGGGTACCAACTTCATCCATGCCGACGAGTCCGAGACCTCCCTGAGCTTGCTGCTCCACCCCGAGATGGTGGACATGAACTACGCCGTGGATACCGAAGGCAAGTCCTACCTGCCCGAAGGCCACTTCGACAAATCCGTTGACCCGTTCGGACGCCCCAGCCGCTGGTCCGAGGGCGAAGGCCACTTCGCCATCGAGATCGCAGCCACGCCCGAAGGCGTGGTTGGTAAAGCCAAGTCCGGCACAGCGCAGAAGGGCAAGCGCCCGATGGCCGCCATCCTGAAATACCTGACCCTGTGGAACGACCATGTGCTGGAAGCCTTCCCGCCCGGCAAGGTCCCGCCGGTAGAGGAAGTGACCCTGCGCACCGAGAAGGAAATGGAACCCTACCTGCGCGAACCGCTCAGCAAGGGCTGGAAGCCGGTCTATGGGATTCCGCGCATCGGTCAGGGGACCGAGG
>JBFYSM010000068.1:0-3040 GCA_041301605.1 Chloroflexota bacterium
GCGTGGTTGGCTGGTCGCTGGCGAACTACCTGGCCAAGATCGAACCTTCCACAGCGGAACCCCCCAATGCCTCCGATATCGGCATGCACCGGGCGATCGTCGACCATCTCGCCATCCGGGACAAGGCTGCGCTGGATTCGGCCATGCTGGAAGAGCTGATGATGGAAGATACCGTCGATGTGCTGGAAATTTCGTCAGATGGCAAATGGAGCCAGGTTGTGACGGCCAAGGGCCTGAGCGGCTGGGCCCCCAAGGAATTCCTGATGAGCCTGGGAGATAATGGCAGGCAGTTGCCCAACGAAGAATTCCCCTGGATGCCGATTGCGTTTGCCGAGATCGGCATGCGCGAAGTGCCCGGCAAGCCCAATAACCCCCGCGTCCTGGAATACCTGAACAGCACCACGCTGAAGGATATGTACACCTACCTGCCGGATGAAACCGACTGGTGCGCGGCCTTCGTCAACTGGTGCGTGGAGAAGGCCAAAATCCCCAGCACCGACTCGCCCATGGTGCAATCCTGGGCGCGCTGGGGGCAGGCCCTGGGCATGCCGCGCCGAGGCTGTGTTGTCATCTTCAAGTGGGAGGATGGCGGCTCACATGTCTCGTTCTACTTAGGGGAAAGCGGACCGTACGTGTACGCCCTGGGCGGCAACCAGAGCGAAGCGGTCTGGATCAAGGCTTATTTGAAGATATTTGTCACTGGGTATCGCATCCCGGCGGGGTGGGTAATTTAGCAATCTTTGCTCTTACCGATAGAATTCGACTCTCCAACTCAGTGGCTGAATTTGGGTGAATTTGAATGTTCCCCCTTCCTGTTCAACCATTCGAAGAAAAGCCCCTGGGAAATCCGGTAGAACAGACGGTTCAGGATGACGCTACTTCGAATTTTGATGATGATGGTTTCCTTCAAAATCCACCAAAGCGGCCTGTACCCTTTATAGACATGATAATTGAACCACGTGAAGGCCTTTTGTATCTGGCGCTTCGGAAATTGAGGATAATCGACCACGGCTCGATAGCGCTCCAGGTGGTGATTGGGGAGCGTTTTTATGAGGCCTTCCCGGATACACCAATCGTATAATTGGGTGCCCGGGTAGGGGTAGAAAATCCCCGTATAGTGCTTGTCCGGCTGGCATTGACGGTTCAACGCGACCGTTTCCATGTGATCATCCAAAGCCTCTCCTGGAAGACCCACCATATTGAATACAGAGAATTTGAGCCCAACGCTGCGCGCCATGGATGTGACTTCCAGGAAATCATCGTTCGAGTAGTGCCGGTTAAGGATTTCTCGCCGTACCCTTGCGCTTCCAGACTCGAGCCCGATATTGATCCGGGTAAAATTGGCCTGCTTGAGCGTAATGAATATATCTTTATCCTTCGACTGCGGGGAGATGCGAAAGTTCGAACGATATGAGATGGTGTGGCCAATGGAAGCATTGAACGCTTCAAGCTGGTTGCAGAATTCGAAGAGCCAGGCCTTGTTCAAAGCAATGGACTCAACTTCGAAAAACATCCTGGATTGCGTTGGATTTTCTTTATGAAGAAACGCAATCTCCGCAATGATGTTTTCAGGAGAACGCAACCGGACATAATCTCCCGGGGCGATCTTCTTGAGTGCGTGATTACAACAATAGGTACATTCGTGTGGACAGCCTCGCCCCAATAATACAGATATTTCGGAATCCGAGCGCTCTTTCATCCATAATTTCCACATCATCCGATCCGGGAATGGAAGGCTGTCAAGATCTTCTAAAAAGGGACGGGGTTGATTCCTCTCAATCGAACCATCAAGAGATTTTATCCATAGGTTGGCGATACTGTGTGGAAGAGGCTCTTTTTCTAATTGGCGGCATAACTCCAGTGTTGGGATCTCACCTTCCCCAATGCAAACCGAATCGAAAATATCATTTACCACCTCGGATGGATTCAGGCTTGCATGGCTCCCCCCGATAAGGAGATATTTGCCAGGCCACTGATCTTTTATCCAGCTTGCCATCTTCCTGACAAAGGGATATTGCGATACAACCGAGGTAAAACAGACCAACTGCGGACCAAACTCACTCAATGAATTGTTCAATACCTTTATGCTGTCTCCCCAGCGGTTGTTGCTGCCGAGTACGACAAGTTGGGTCTGATGGCCCTCAACCCTCAAGCAGGAAGAAATGTACGAAATCCCCAACTGGATGTCTGACCAGGCATGAAGTGGCTTCCATAAACCCTGAACATCCTCCAGGGAAAAGATAAACATGACTTTCATGGCGATCCATTGACTTACAATGAATGAAGGCGGGTAAGCAACCAAGGATCAAACATGCGTGTTCGATCACCACCTTACATGAAGTTTACAATATTGTTAGGGATAAGTCAAGAGAATGATTTCATAAAACCTATATGATCTCCGCACTCACCGCCCGCTCAGCGGTTTAAATTCAAAAAGTGACCATCACTTTGGAAGTGACGGTCACTTTTTGATCCTCTACTTATCTTCCGCAATCGCCTTGCCGCTGTACTTCAGCGCCCAGTGCGCCGCCGCCAGGCGGGCGATCGGCACCCGGAAGGGCGAGCAGGAGACGTAGTTGTTACCGATGATGTGGCACCACTCGATCGAGTCGGGGTCACCGCCATGTTCACCGCAGATACCAACCTCGAGATCGGGGCGGGCGCTGCGCCCATCATTGATGGCGATCTGCATCAGCTTGCCCACGCCGTCGCGGTCCAATGTCTGGAAGGGATTCCTGGGCAGGATGCCCTCGGCCACATATTGAATGAGGAAGTTGCGCTCAGCGTCATCGCGGGAGTAGCCAAAGGTCATCTGGGTCAGGTCGTTGGTGCCGAACGAGAAGAATTCAGCCAGCTTGGCAATCTCAGCCGCAGTTACAGCGGCACGCGGGATCTCGATCATCGTGCCGAACTTGTAGTCCAGCTTTTCGATGCCCTTTTCCTTCAACACCGTCGCGGCAATGCGGACGAGGCGCGGCTGGATCCATTCCAGCTCTTTCACGGTGCCGGTCAGCGGGATCATGATCTCAGGCTTGACCAC
>JBFYSM010000070.1:0-3459 GCA_041301605.1 Chloroflexota bacterium
CGTTCAATCGCATGCACTTGTAGGATTTCTTCCTGAGAACCATCCTGCGGCGTGAAAGCAAACGGCTCAAGTTGGGGAGCACTATCCAGGGGATGTTCCTCCACTACCAGAGATGCCTGTGGACCTCCGCCAGCGGGCACACACCCAGCAATGAGAATGCCAGCCAGCAAGATAGACAGAATGGTGAATGCTTTGTTTTTCATTTTTTCTCCTTGTTGGTTCAGGTCAGATTGTCTGCTTGAACAACTATAATAGTCCGGGGATAAAGAACCTCACCCGAATGCGAAAACACCTATTCATTTTTTGTCGTTTGAGTACCGGCATATCTTACCCCCAATTTGAATGGATTATACCACCGGCGCACGGAAACAGGAAGATTGTGAAACCAGGCACGATCGCAATCCAGGCCACTTTGCAGTAGAATCCATCCCATGAAGATCAGCGTGATCGGCATCGGACAATCCCTGCGCGGGGATGACTCCGCCGGGCTGGAAGCGCTCCGCAGGTGGCAGGAACAATACCTTGAAACGGCAGGGAGGCCGGAGGTACGTGTCGAAATAAGCGAACTGCCGGGGCTGGCTTTGCTCGATCTGCTGGAGGGGGTCGATGCAGCCATCATCGTGGATGCTGTCCAATCATCATCCGCCCCACCTGGCACGACCCTCATCATCAAGCCTGAAGAACTTGCATCCTTCACGGCAGATGCCCAATCCGCACACGGTTGGGGCGTTGCAGAAACGCTGAGATTGGGGTTATCCCTCTATCCAGAACTGGCGACCTGCAACATCACGCTGATTGGGATCGTGGGAAAGAGTTTCAAGATGGGAGCAGGGCTAAGCACAGAGGTGAAAAACGCCATCCCGATAGCTTGTGAGTGGATCGAAAAGGAAGCGCAAGCGTTTCTGTAGGACAATTCTGCAGAATTGTCCTACACCTAATCAAAGATTCTCTTTTACAAAGATTACTTGGGGATTCCGATTTTGATCGTCCCATCCACAACCCGCACCGGGTAAGCCGGGATATCCACCACGGCCGGCATGGAGGTGACTTTGCCCGTCCGCAGGTCGAAGCGCGCCCCGTGGCGCGGGCAGACGATCTCCTCGCCTTCCAGATCGCCATCTCCCAGTGGCCCATCGTCATGGGTGCAGACATCCCCAATTGCATACAGGTTCCCGGCCAGGTTGAAGATGACAATCGGCTTGCCATCAACCTCGATGAAAATGCGCTCGCCGGACGGCAGGCTGGCAAGCGGAGCAACCTCTACGTATTCAAGCTGGGATTCGGGAAACCGGGTGTAATCGAACATGTTTATTCCACCAAATCGTCCGATGCTTCCCCCAAGCCGTACACACCAGCTTTGAGAACTTTCAATGGTAACAGGGCGCACTTCAATCTTACCGGCCCCAACTCGATCCCCAGCAGGTCAAGCACATCCTGCTTGTTCAAGGCCTTGACTTCATCCAGGCTTTTCCCCATAACGGTTTCCATTAGTAGATCTGCCGAAGCTTGCGAGATGGCGCAGCCCCTGCCATCGAAAGCCGCCCCCACCACTTTTCCCTCCCCATCCACGCGCAGGGTTACTTCAATATGGTCGCCGCACAGGGGGTTGTCATCCTCGAAATGGATATCATGCGGGTCGAGATGGCCGCGGTACTGCGGGTTTTTGTAACGATCTATGATCTGGTCGCGATAAAGATCATCCATGTTTTATTACCCAAATATTTTCTTTACTTTGTAGATGCCATCCACCAGCCGATCCACATCATCCAGCGTGCTGTAGATGTAAAAACTGGCCCGGGTGGTAGCCGGGATGCCAAATTTCTCATGCAGCGGCTGGGCGCAGTGGTGACCGGCGCGCACAGCAACACCATCCATATCAACGATCTGGGCCACATCATGGGGATGGATCCCTTCGAGGGTGAACGATGCTACACCACCTTTGTACTTGGCAGATGGGCCGAACACTTTCACCCCAGGGATTTCTGCCAGCCGGTCCAGGGCATACTCGATCAGTACATGTTCGTGGGCCGCGACTGCCTGCATACCCAGTTCTTCCAGGTAATCCATCGCCGCGCCAAAGCCTACCGCCTCGGCGATCGCAGGAGTTCCGGCTTCGAATTTGTGCGGCAGCGAATTGGGGATGAACGAACGCAGTTTGACGGTCTTGATCATATCCCCGCCGCCCAGGAAAGGCGGCATGGATTCGAGCAGTTCCGCCTTGCCATACAGCACACCGATGCCGGTCGGACCGAGCATCTTGTGAGCCGAGAAAACCAGGAAATCGGCATCCAGTGCCTGTACATCCACCGGCAGGTGGGGCACCGATTGGGCTCCGTCTACAAGGGTAACCGCACCAGCTGCATGTGCATGTTGGATGATTTCCTGCGCCGGACTGATCGTGCCTAACACATTGGACATATGGGTAAAGGCCACCAGTTTAGGCTTTCGTTCCAGCAGTTGCCGGTAAACATCCAGGTCGAGCAGGCCAGCCTCGGTAACGGGGATGAACTCCAGCTCCACGCCCCGCTCCGCTGTCAGCATATGCCAGGGCACCAGGTTGGAGTGATGTTCCATCTCGGTCAGGATGAGCAGGTCACCCGCTTTCAGGTTGGCGCGCCCCCAGGTGTAAGCCACCAGGTTGATGGACTCGGTCGCGTTGCGGGTAAAAATCACCTGCCTGGATGAGGGCGAGTTGATGAACTTCGACACCTTCTCGCGCGCCTGCTCGTACAATGCGGTTGATTCTTCCGCCAGGGTATGCACGCCGCGATGGATGTTGGCATTGTTCCGGCGGTAGAAATCCTCCATTGCGTTCAGCACTGCAACAGGCTTCTGGGTCGTTGCGGTCGAATCCAGGTAAACTAACGGAACGCCCGGTCGTACTTCCCGTTCCAGGATGGGGAAATCTTTTCGGATGCATACCGGATCGATGGTCATGATTTGCTGCTGCGTCTTTTCCCCCGCACCGGGCGGATGTGCTCGGAGTTGACCTGGTACCACAGGATGCGGTCCGGGACCATCCAGCCATCCGTCAGGAAAACATTAGAACGGAACTGGACGGCCACCAGCTTGTTATCCACCTGGACAACGATGCCTCGCAGCCAGCCGCGCACGCGATCATTGCCTTTCTCGTGGTCGCAATAAACTTCGACATTATCCCCCACCTGGTAATCCTGCGCCAGATCAGGGTCGCGCATAAATGCATATTGTGTCACGGAACCTCCCCGATTCATAATCAATAATCTCCTTAATCTGTTACTTTTCCATTTTATCTTCGATGGCCTGCTGGAAACGAGTCCGCACGCCTTCGAAGGGAATACGCTGCATGATCGGATCGAAGAATCCTTCCACCATCATGCGCTCGGCCTCCGCCTGGGGGATGCCGCGCGATTTCAGGTAGAACATCGGCTCCTGCTCCAACTGCCCGACCGTCGCGCCGTGCGTGCAGCGCACATCATC
>JBFYSM010000075.1:0-3941 GCA_041301605.1 Chloroflexota bacterium
AAGCCGCCTTCCGACTCTTTTCTAAATAGAACCCGATAACTCAATACTTTCATAGGACCACCTCCAAAATCCTGGCTGATGCCTATCTGGGAAAATCCTGTGGGAAGCGCTCGATGCCCGAAACCACAGCCATGGTGGAGAACTCACCCAGCGCACACAGGCACTTATTCTGCATCTGCTTGGCCACGGTCTTGAGCAACTCCACATCCTCCTGGGTGCCCTGGCCGCCGTGGATGCGCTCGATCAG
Source organism: Chloroflexota bacterium (assembly GCA_041301605.1). GTDB lineage: Bacteria > Chloroflexota > Anaerolineae > Anaerolineales > Villigracilaceae > VGNO01. The sequence continues at coordinate 248 of JBFYSM010000075.1, forward strand.
GTGCAGCATCCAGTAATTGCCTTCCCGGCAGGGGGTGCATTTTCCGCAGGATTCGTGCTTGAAGAAGTGGATGGTTTTATCGAGCACCCAATCGATACTGACCGTATCATCGATCACGATCACCGAAGCAGACCCCAGGTCCGCGCCGAGCGTGCGCACGGAGGCATAATCCATCCGTGTATCGAGTGCCTTATCATCGGCAACGATCAACGCGGAGGAAGCACCAGCCGCCATGATCGCCTTGACTGGCCGATCATCGACAATGCCGCCTCCGTGGGTGTAGATCAGTTCCCGGAAGGTTGTCCCAAAAGGCAACTCATAATTGCCCGGTTTCTTGACACGGCCGGACAGGCTGAAGATCTTCACCCCGGCGCTATCCTCCGTGCCCATCGAACGGTACCACTCCGCACCATTGGAGATGATGGGTGGAACGTTGGTCAGGGTTTCCACATTATTGACCACCGTTGGCTTGCCATACAGGCCATAGGAGGGCGGGAAGGGCGGGCGCAGGCGGGGCTGGCCGCGCTTGCCTTCGATCGATTCGAGCAGGGCGGTCTCCTCACCGCAGATATAAGCCCCGGCTCCCAGGTGGGTATAGATGCGCAGGGAATATTCCGTGCCGAACAACTTCTCTCCCAGGTAACCAGCCTGCTCCATTTCGGCAATCTTCTCATCGAGGAAGGCGGCCACCGGCCAAAATTCACCGCGCAGGTAGATATAGGCCGCATGAGCGCCAACCGCGTATGATGCAAGCGCCACGCCTTCCAGGAACTGGAAGGGGTTATTCTCCATGATCTCGCGGTCCTTGAAGGTGCCCGGCTCGGATTCGTCCGCATTAGCCACCACGTAGTGTGGCCAGTTGTCCTTGTCCATGAAGGACCACTTGACGCCGGTCGGGAAGCCCGCACCGCCGCGCCCGCGCAGCCAGGAGGCTTTGACGATGTCGGTAACACCCTCGGGCTTCATCTGGGTCACGGCCTTGCGGAAGGCATCGAACCCGCCGTTGGCCTTGTAGACATCGAACTTGCTGATATCGGGGATTTCCCGATGACGAAGGAGGATATATTTACCCATGATGGATCTCATTCTGCCAGTGGAATGATCTGCCCCTCGCGCCGGGCAATTTCAATGAGAGCATTGCTATCATCATCTATAAATTGCTTTTCGCCAACTGGAATTGGCTCAATACGAACATCAGTATCAGCGGCAATCAACCACAACTTTGCCCAATCTTTGTGTGTCCATTTCCTGTCATAACGCGGTGAAACCACAAGCAGATCAATATCGCTCCATTTATGTTGCTGGCCTCTTGCATACGAGCCAAACAGAACGCCGAATTTGACAGGAACATGTTTACGATTCACTGCCTGGAGATAATTCTGAATAGACTTTACAATTGATTCTTCAACCATTCGTACATTTCCTTGGTTTGCATAAGGACAGATTTGGCATTTTGTAATGTTGGCTTTTCCACGCGACTACCTCGCATATCTGGGTACCTGCCGCGAATATTGTATGTAGTAAGTTCCGCAAGCAGTTTTGCACGCTCAGAAGACAACACAATTGACGCACGTTGCGCTAACGACAATAGATTGTGAATCAACGGAGCGTAATCGTGTGTTTTTCTGCAAACGTTCGCTTTTAGAATCGCCTCTATCGTGAGGTGAGCGAAGAATAATGCTTGTATTGCCTCTTTAGCCGCAAGCAATTTATTGGCTACTCGCCAATCATCTGCAGCAACCTCTTTCCAATAAGAAACTTGTTTCTCAATATCAAGCATCGCGAATTCCACTTTACGTTTTACACATCACGCGCTACTTTTCCTTAGCGCCTCGACCAGTTCCATCGTTTTTTCCACGGTCATGTTCTCGTGATAAGAGAGACCATTTTCATCCTGCACCTGGAACATGGGGGCTTTGTCACAGGCCGCCAGGCACATCACCGGCTCGACCGTCACCATGCCATCCGGGGTGGTGCCGCCGGGCTCGATGCCCAGGCTCTTGCACAAGCCGGCCAGGAACTCGTCCGCACCACGCAGGGCACAGGGCAGGTCGGTGCAAACCTGGATGCGAAGCTTGCCAGCCGGTTCATCATGGTAAAGGGTGTAGAAACCGAGCAGGGAGGCCACTTCCGTCTCGGTGATCCCCACAGCTTCCGCAATATCCTGCATGGCATGGCGGGCCACATGACCGGCATGGCGCTGCACGAGGTGCATGAGGGGCATGACCGCCGAACGGGCCTGGTCAGCCGGGTACTTGGCCAATATCTTCTTTACTTCCTGGGGATATTCATCTAGGATGCTCATCGGTCAATATCTCCAAGGACAAAATCGACGCTGCCAACGATCGCCACCAGATCAGCCACCAGGTGGCCGGGAGCAATCAGGGGCACCACCTGCAGGTTGTCAAATGAGGGCGTGCGCCAGTGGACACGGTAAGGCTTGGGACCACCATCCGACTCGAGATAGACTCCCAGTTCCCCGCGCGGCGATTCAACTGCACTGTAAATGGCACCTTTCGGGGCGCTAAATCCTTCCGTCCACAGCTTGAAGTGGTGGATGAGCGCCTCCATGCTGATGCCGATCTCAGCCCGTGGTGGGGGAACATATTTGCGGTTGTCGCTGCGGACGGGAAGCCCCTTCATCTTGTCCAGTTTTTCCAACCCCTGCTGGACAATCCGCACGGCCTGGCGGATCTCTTCCAGCCGGAGCAGGTAGCGGGCATACACATCGCCTTCGGTGCGGGTCGGGACATCGAAATCGTATTCCTCGTACCCATCGTAAGGCCGCGCCTTGCGCAGGTCCCAGTTCACGCCCGAAGCCCGCAGCATGGGGCCGGTAATACCCGTACGGAGGGCCATCTCAGCCGGGATCTTGCCGATGCCGAGCACCCGGTCGAGGAAGATCGGGTTGCGAGTCAGCAGGCGCTCGTAGAGATCGATCCGCTTGGGAAACGGCCTAAGGAATTTTCGAACTGTGTCTTCGAATTCAGCCGGTACATCGCGCCAAACCCCACCCGGCCGGATGTAGGTGGTCATCATGCGCTGGCCGGAGCACAGTTCGAAGATATCCAGGATCTGGTCGCGCTCGCGGAAGGTGTACCAGAAGACGGTCATGGCGGCCACATCCAGGGCGGAGGTGCCCAGCCAGACCAGATGCGAGGCGATGCGCTGCAGTTCGGTCATGATCACGCGGATCACCCGGGCCCGCGGCGGCACATCCAGTTCCACCAGTTTCTCCACTGCCAAGCAGTAGGCCAGGTTGTTGCCGACCGTGTTCAGGTAATCCAGGCGGTCGGACATGACCTCGGCCTTCTGGTAGGTTTTGGCTTCCATGTTCTTCTCGACGCCGGTATGCAGGAAGCCAATATCCGGGATGCAGGTGACGACTGTCTCGCCATCCAGTTCGAGCAGGAGACGCAGCACGCCATGCGTGGAGGGGTGCTGCGGACCCATGTTGAGCAGCATCGTCTCGCCGCTGATGGCGCGCTCTGATACCAGGTGTTTGATTTCGTCAACGGTGACTTCTTCGAGTTGAGGCATAACCGTCATTCCTTGGCGTAGGGCTTGCGCAGATCGATCTCTTCCAGGTTGAAGGTGAACTGCGGCTCTTCGTAGCCCAACGGGTAATCTTTACGCAGCGGGTGGCCTTCCCAGTCGCGCGGCATCAGGATACGACGCAGGTCTGGATGGCCTT
>JBFYSM010000088.1:0-3055 GCA_041301605.1 Chloroflexota bacterium
GCATATGTGGTTTGGGTTACTTAGAATTGATCAACCCGATTGATCAATGAATGATCCCGATCTCTTTCCCGGCTTTCTCGATCACACCCATGGCCCGTTTGATCTCATCCGGTTCGTGGGCGGCGGTGATGGTGGCGCGCAGGCGGGCCAGGCCTTCCGGCACAGCGGGGGAGACGACCGGCAGCACGAAAACATCGTTGTGCTGGGCGGTGCGCGTCAGGGCGAAGGCGCGCTCATCGGAGCCGCACAGGACCGGGACGATGGCTGTGCTGGTCAGCATCGTATCGAAACCAGCCGATTTCAACCCGTCAATGAACAGGTGGGTGTTGTCCCACAGGTTCTGGATGCGCCAGGGTTCATCCAGGATAACCTTGAAGGCCTCGTTGGCGGCGGCGGCCTGGGCGGGCGGCAGGGCGGCGGAAAAGATGTAGGCCCGGCTGGCATGGCGCAGGTAGGTGATGAGGTCTTTCTTTCCGGCCACGTAACCACCAACAGACGGGATGGTTTTGGATAGCGTCCCCATCTTGATATCCACCGTGCCTTCCATGCCGAAATGCTCTTCGATGCCGCGCCCGGTCTTGCCAAGCACACCAACCGAATGGGCCTCATCCATCATCAGCCAGGCGCCGTATTTCTGGCACAGTTCGACCATCCTGGGGAAATCGATCACATCGCCGTCCATGCTGAAGACAGCGTCTGCCACCACCAGTTTGGATACATCTGCAGGAGCCTGCTGGAGGCGCTTTTCGAGTTCATCCATATCGTTGTGCTTGAAGCGCCGAAATTCCGAGCCAGACATCAGGCAGCCATCCACGATGGAGGCGTGGTTGAGCTTGTCCGAGATGACCCAGTCGCCGCGTCCCATCAGGGTCGAGATGACGGTCAGGTTGGTGGCGTAGCCGGATGTGTAGGTTACCGCGTCTTCGGCGTGCTTGAACTCCGCGATCGTCTCTTCCAGTTCCTGGTGGATCTTCAAAGAACCAGCCAGCGTGCGGACGCCGTTCGTGCCCGTGCCGTATTTGTCCACGGCGGCCTTAGCGGCGGCGTTGATACGCGGGTGGCCGATCAAGCCCAGGTAACTGTAGGAGGCATACATGCCCATCTCGCGCCCGTTGACCAGCACCTTTGCCCCGCCACGGATCTCGCTCACGGGCTGGTTGTAGAAATAAAGGTCATTCTCTCGTAAATAGTTGTAACGATCCACCATCGCCCGGATTCGGCGGGTGACGGAATCATCGGTTTTGTGGATATCCATGGCTGGCTCCTCTGGGAAAGATTTGGCAAGTGTAGCCCAGGCAGGGGCATCTGTCAAATCAGGATACAGGTTGGAGAGTGTCCATTGAAGTGGTTTCATTGGTGGCGCTCTCGGATGTCGAAATCCCTGGAGTTTGCCAGCGGTCACTGAGCCTGTCGAAGTGTGAATCCCGTTTTTCGCAAGCCTTGCTACTACCCCACCACGCTTAGGGGGGGTGACACCCAGTAGCAATCCTTTTTCACCCCAACCAACTTCTCATAACCCCAACGCTTTCACATATACCTTCATAAAATCCGGGTGCTTGGCCAGCTCCACGTATTGCACTGCTTGAGCGATCTCTGTCGCTACCTGGCGCAGGCGCTTCGAAAGCAGCAATCGCTTTGCACCGCTCCCGGCAGCGTTGCCAACCTGCTGGAAACGCTCACGCGGCAGTTCGGGGAACATGCCGATGGCAATGGCCGAATCCAGGTCAAGGTAGGTGCCGAATGCCCCGGCGACAATGAATTGCTGGATCTCCCTGGCTTCGATCCCGGCTTCGACCAACAGGATTTCCAATCCCGCCCGGATGGCTCCTTTCGCCAACTGGATCTCGTTGACATCCTGGCGGGTCACGTGCACATCCCGGCCTGTCCCGCTTTGCGCAGCGGGTACAAGGATAAAGGCGGAATTCTTGTCATCCGGCACCAGGCGGGGATGTTCGCCCTTGAGGGCGCCGCGCTTATCCACCAGCCCGGCCTTGACCAGTCCGGCAACCGCATCCAGGATGCCGGAGCCGCAGATGCCGATTGCGGGCTGTTCCCCGATCGTATGCACCTGCACAGCCTCTCCATCGATCCGCACGCGCTCGACCGCGCCGGGCGCAGCCCGCATCCCGTCGCTGATGTGGGCGCCTTCGAATGCCGGACCGGACGCGCAAGAGCAAGACCAGTGCTTCCGCCCGTGGAACAGGCTGATCTCGGTGTTGGTGCCGATGTCCAGGGCAATGGTAGTCTTAGCAGTCTCCTGCAAATCCGCCCCCAGTAACATGGATACATGGTCCGCGCCCACGTAACCGGCCACGTTGGGCGGCAGGTAGATGACCGCACCGGGCGCCAGGCACAGGCCAAGTTCGGCAGAAGGGATTTCCATCGCATCACTGACCGCTGCCACATAAGGCGACTCGCCAAGCTGCTTGACCGGTAGCCCGGCGAACAGGTGGTGCATGGCGGTATTGCCGACGATCACGGCTTCCACCACCTGGCCCGGCGTCACGCCAGCCTGGGCACACAGTTCATCTACCAGCCCGTTCAGGGTTTCGACCAGCCGGCCCTGGAGCGTTTTAGCCCCATTCGCATGCTGGTTGGCATGATTGATGCGGCTGATGACATCCTCGCCGTAGGCGATCTGCGGGTTCATCGCGCCGGATTTGGCAACAGTATCGCCGTTTTCCAGGTTAACCAGGTAAGCAGCCAGCTTGGTTGTGCCGACATCCACGGACAGGCCATACAGCCCTTCTCCGGGCGGCAGGATGGCAACCAGTTCATCCCCGCGCAGGGCCAGCCGGACACGCCAGTTGTTCCGGCGCAGTGTCTCCGAGATCGTCGCAAGAACGGGCAAACCGGTATGGATATCCGGATCAGGCAGTGCCTCCCTCAGACGGGTCAGATCGGAACGGAGGTCATCCAGGCTGGGCGGAGGGGCATCCACATCCAGCGCGGCCACCGCCGGGGCGAGTTCCGGGGGTGCTTCCTGGCCCTCCACCTGCAACCGCTGCGGCGTGGTGAAGGACTCGGGCGGGATATCCACTTTCACATCACCCAG
>JBFYSM010000099.1:0-5697 GCA_041301605.1 Chloroflexota bacterium
GTCTTCAGCCTGGTACCTCCTGCCGGAACATCGGAGACCGCCTGGGAACGGATGAAGTTTTGGGATATTGCTTTCGCACCATCCGATCCGCAGATCGTCTATGCCGTCACGCTCAACGACCCGATGGACTTCGATGCCCAGCCGGGCAGCGATTACATCATTGGAGTGGGCGTGTACCGCTCGGATGATGGCGGTACGACCTGGGCTCCGGCGAATGATGACTCCGTCGCCAACCTGGGTTTCGCCTCCATTGCCGTCCATCCGCAAGACCCGCAGACGGCGTATGCCGGGACACACGGCGGAAGCATCTATAAGACCACGGACGGCGGACTCTCGTGGACATTGCTTCAATCCGGTTTGCCGGACAGATTCTTCATCTTTCGCGCCATCGCCATCGACCCGCGTGACCCCGAAATCGTATTTGCGGGCGGAAAGGGGGGATTATACGTCACCACCGATGGCGGAGCGACCTGGCAGCAGGTGACCGCGGGGATCGCACCCGAAGAATCGGTCACGGCTATCGTCATTGACCCCTCTCACGAGGGTGTGATCTACCTTGGAACTGTCCGTGGCGGGGTGTTGTATTCCATCGATGGAGGTCAGAATTTCTATAAACTGGTGCAGGGGCTAGATTTGACGGTGGGTAATTTAACCATCCGCACACTGGCATTGAGCCCCGACGGCTCTGTCTTGTATGCCGGCACCATCGGGCAGGGCGTGTATCGACTCGGCACACCAATCACAACGGAGCCTTAAATGACGGCGGCAGGGGCGGCAGGAAAGAAGCCGCCCCTGTAAATCATTGCATGAATATGCCATGAGAAAACAACTTGCCTCGTTCATCCTGGTCTCTTTAGGGATATTACTCCTGCTGTTTGCCTGTTCTCAAAGTAAGGGAGTGATCGAGGGACGGGTTGTCGATGCAGAGGGAACCCCGCTGCCCGGTGCGGTGGTGAGCGTCAAGGCTTCGGAGCTTGAAACGACCACGAACGATGAAGGCTTCTTTACACTGACCAACCTGCCGCGCGGAGAGTCGTTTTTTATCACCGCCTGGGTGAAGGGGTATTTCATCAGTGGTATCGGCGATCTTGCGCCGGGTACGTCAGGCGTGGAAATTGTGCTGTACAAACACGCCGACAGCGACAATCCAGATTACACCTGGCTGCCATCCACTGTTCATGCCGGTGAGGGCGAGGAACAGGGCTGCGCGGAATGTCACAGTTCGGTGGGCACCGACTTGGCTTTTCCCTTGCCTGTGGATGAGTGGCTGCAGGATGCCCATTCTCAATCGGCGCTTAATCCGCGCTTCCTGACCATGTATGCCGGCACGGATGTGTATGGCAATCAGAGTCCGCTCACGCGCTACGGATATGTCAAGGATTACGGTCGTTACCCCCTGCCTCCCGATCCCGGTCAGCCCTATTTTGGTCCCGGTTACAAGTTGGATTTCCCGGATACGGATGGAAACTGCGCTGCCTGCCATACACCTTTTGCGGCGGTGAACGATGCTTATGGCGTGGACCCAACTCACTTGACCGGGATTGAGATCGAAGGTATTTCCTGCGACTTCTGCCATAAAGTCTGGGAGGTGCGCCTCGATCCGGACTCCGGTCTGCCTTACCCCGACATGCCGGGGGTGCTGTCCTTGGAATTCCGCCGCCCGCCTGAAGGGCATCAGTTCTTTGCAGGCCCCCTGGATGATGTCGCACCCGGGGAGGATACCTATTCGCCCCTCCAGCAAACCTCCCAGTTTTGCGCCTCTTGCCATTTCGGTATCTTTTGGGATACGGTTATATATAATTCTTTTGGCGAATGGCTGGAGAGTCCGTACAGCGATGCCGAAACCGGGAATACCTGCCAGGATTGCCACATGCCTTCGAGCGGCGCAACCTACTTTGCCCTGCCCGACAAGGGCGGTGTAGAGCGTGATCCAGATACCCTTTTTAATCATCTCATGCCGGGCGCCACGGATGTAACCCTGCTTCAGAATGCGGTAACAATGATTGTATCTGCCCGCCGCGAGCAAGACCAGATCATCGTGGATGTGACCCTGCTCAACGATCAGACCGGCCATCACGTTCCGACCGATTCGCCCCTGCGGCAAATGATTCTCCTGGTGCGTGCTGAGGGTCCGGATAGTGAGTTACTCGCATTTGACGGGGGATCGGTCGTTCCGGAATGGGGTGGGATTGGGGAGGCTGCGGATGGATATTATGCCGGTTTACCAGGCAAGGGCTATGCCAAAATCTTGATGGAACTCTGGACTGGAATAACTCCCACGGGTGCCTATTGGAATCCCACTCGCATTGTCAGTGACAATCGCATCCCGGCTTTTGGTTCCGACCTGATCACATTCTTTTTCTTGAACCCGGCAGAGGACACGGTGAAGATCGATGTTACCCTATACTATCGCCGGGCGTTCATTGCGTTGATGGATCAGAAGGGTTGGGAAATACCCGATATCCTCATGGAGGAATTCACGGTAATCCTGGGGGAATGAATCAGCCCAAGATAGGGATAACACAATATGTTGAAGAAAAATATTTTCCCACTGAAAGTAAGATAATTGGCAATTATTGGGAGGACGCCTTCAAATTAGGCTCCTTTTCAACATCTTTGCCCCACTTTGGGTGTGGCGCGAGTCTGGTGAAATTCGTTCAACCCAGATCAATGCGAGGGACAGCAGGGTTGCCCGCGGTAACGATCGGCCTGACGCATGGCAACGGGGCGCATACCGTCCACGAGCACATCGAGATCGAGCCTTTGAAGAAGGGATTGGAGCAGGTGGTTAGGCAGGTGAGCCGTGTGGGGGGTTAGTGAGCAGTGATGACAAGCAGTGACCCGTAGGCAGGGGGGATGCAATCCCAGTTGCTTATACTGCGTAACTCTGTAAGCTCTGCTCACTCCCCCAATCCCTCCGGCCAGGCCTCCAAGCCTGCATCCCGCGCCGCCAGCCAGAGTTCGCGATCGAAGGTGGCCAGGGTAACAGGCGCGGCCAGGGCCTCCTGCCAGAGCAAGGCTGCGGCCAGGTGGAGCGAGTCGTAGCCGCGTAACTTGTAATCGAAAGCGATGCGGCTCGCCCTGCCCACCAGGGATTCGGAAACCTGGAGGTGGGTGAAGGCGCTCCAATCATCCAGGAAATCCTGCCAGGATTCAACAAGCAGGGTTTCGTTGAGGTGATACAGGCGAACAGTCTTTTGTAGCGCAGCTGCCATTTCGACCTCGATGAGGATCGCGCTGCCGGGGATGATCGCCTTGTTGTCCAGCAGGGCGTGAACTTCACGCGAACCTGCCTCTTCGATATACCCTTTGACCAGCGCGCTGGTATCGAAATACACGATCATCGCCGGTCCTCGACCACGATGTCTGACATCAGGCGGTCGGTGCGGTTGACGATCTTTGGCCGGTGCGGCTTTGGCTTCCCCTTCCCGCACACCAGGATGCCGGCTGCCTCCAGCGCCTGCATGCGCTCTTCGATGGTGGGGGCGGAGGGCGAGATGTGAGCGATCACCTTGCCGCGCTCGGTGATGGTCACGGTCTGCCCGGCCTTCACCAAGCGCAGGTATTCGCTCAGGCGGTTTTTCAACTCGCGTGTGCCAACTCGTAGTTCGTTCATCTTGCGCTCCTTTTATGTAGCCACATTATAAGCTATGTGGATACATTTAGCAATCTGCCAAGTCAATACCATACAGTTTTCTTAAAGTCGCGGAGAAAAGTTATTCGGATACGGATTTCACAGAGTGAACGGATCTTTTCCGTAACAGACGGATGAACTTCCGTGTTTTACGTGGAATCTGTGTTCAAAAGAGAACCGCTTTCGGATTTCAAGAAGGACTAGGAGAACTCACCCCAACGAGTCATTCTTTCTTGCCAATAACCATCCAAATGAAGATTACCCCAATGATTATTGAAAACAATATTACCGATAAAATCGAAATCCAAAATCCAATAGTATGGGTTCTCTGGGAATCGCCGGAAGAGGAAGGAAATTGGGGGTATGGGGCGGGCTTCGCCCGCCCCATACCCCCATATCTTTCCATCCATCACGGCAACTCCCAGAGAGCCATAGTATGAAACAAGGATGGGTTATTGATACCAGCGATGAACAATCCAATAATAATAAATGATCCGACAACGATGAATATAAGTTCTAAAATCCCCATGACTCGAAGTTGTTTTCCAACAGAGGCTATTTCGTAATATCCATTATGGATTCTGTTGGTGATCTTTTTCGCAATTCGCCTCCTAACATAAATTCCAAAAATAAAGAAAATAGCCCAAAGAGTTGGTAATCCTAAACAGAGTATGATAACCGCGATACCCTCAATGTGAATATTTATGTAATTATCCTTTCAAACCCACCACCTCATACACTTCCACGATCTTGCTCTTGCCCTTTACCTGCAGCGGGGCATAGACCGTGGCATGCACATCGCCGCGCACCCGCTCGTAGGCTTCAGAACTGATCAGGATCTGGTTCCTGGCTGTATTTTCCTGGATGCGCTTGGCGGTGTTGACGCTGTCGCCGATGGCGGTGTAATCCAGGCGTTTCTCGGTGCCGATCCAGCCCAGCACAGCCTCGCCATAATGGATGCCAATGCCGAAGGCCAGGTGGGCTTCACGCGGCAGTTCGGCATGCAGGTCTTCGACTGCTTTCCGCAATGCCAGGGCGGCCTTGACCGCCCGCAGGGTGTGGTCGGGCTGGGGGATGGGGGCATTGAACCAGGCCATCACACCATCGCCCAGGAATTTATCGACCGTGCCTTCTTGGTCCAGCATGGCTTCCGCCCCGGCCGCCAGGTAGCGGTTGAGCACGGCAACCAGTTCCTCCGGCGACTGCTTCTCGCTGTAACTGGTGAAACCGCGCACATCCGCGAACAGGACGGTCAATTCCACGCGCTTGCCGCCGATCTGCAGGGCATCCGGGTCGATCTGGGCGATGACGGCCGGCGAGACCATGCGCTCCAGCAGGCGGCGCTGGGCCTCCAGTTTCTTGCGCTCGGTCATATCATCCAGCACGATCGCCACGCCCTGGGTGGTCTGACGTGCATCTTTGAGGGGCGAAAGGTTCAGCCGCCAATCCACCGTCCCGCGCTGGGGCAGGGTATGGTTGATCTCCAGGCCGAGGACAGCCCGATCCGTGTGCCGCACGGATTCCAGGTAGGGCTGGATATCCCTGGCCACACCGGGCAGTACATCCTCCAGGCTGTGACCAATTACATCGGCTGTGTTTTGACCCAGGATGGACTCCGCTGCCCGGTTGCAGAGCATGATCTGGTTCTGCACATCGGTGGTGATGACCCCGCTGACGATGGAGGCAAAAACATTATCCATCAGGCTCTTGAGTTCGGTCACTTCCGCCAGCGTGCGGCGCACCGAGGCAAACAGGCGGGCGTTCTCGATCGCAATGGCGGCCTGGTTGGCAAAGACCCGCAGCAGGTCGCGTTCCATCTCGGTGAAGATGCCGGTGCGGATGCGATTGTCGGTGTAGATGACGCCGGTCAACTCATCCTTGACCTTGAGCGGAACGCACAGGATGGAGCGCAGGTTGTAGGCCACGATGCTCTCCTGTCCGCCAAAGCGGGGATCCTCCTGGGCGTTGGTGGTCAGCACCGAGTCGCCGCTGTCGATCACCCGCTGGATGATCGTGCGGCTGATGGCAAACTCATTCGGGTTGATCGATTCCTGCACCCAGTC
>JBFYSM010000101.1:0-6670 GCA_041301605.1 Chloroflexota bacterium
TCGTGGTGGTGCTGAACAAGATTGACCTGGTACCCCGCAAAGACCTGCAAAGTGTCCTTTCGAGTGCTGCGCTGAACCTGGGCTTGAAGCCCGATCAAATCGTTCCAATTGTCGCCAAAGACGGCAAGAACCTCAGCAAAGTTCTATTGGCAGTGGCAGCCACCGAACCTGAGATGGTCGCCGCCCTGGGACAGGCATTACCGGAATACCGCTGGCAGCTCGCCTGGCAGACCACCGTCAGGGCAGCCTCGATCTCGGCCACTATTGCATTGTTGCCGCTGCCGGTCATCGATTTTGTTCCCCTGGTGATCACGCAGTCGGTCATGGTGGTCAGTATCGCCCGCATCTACAGCTATAAAATCACCCCACAGCGCGCCTCCGAGCTGGTCGCCACCTTTGGCCTGGGGTTCTTGGGCCGGACTCTCTTCCAGGAGTTGAGCAAGTTGGGAGGATTCCCGGGCTGGCTGCTGAGCGCGGCCGTCGCCTCATCCACAACCGTTGTGATGGGCTACGCGGCCGTACGCTGGTTCGATAAAGGCCAAAAGCTTTCGGCCGATGCACTCAAAAAGCTCACCCAGGCGGTCACCACTTACCTGCTTGGCACCCTTAAAAGTCTCGGAAAACGCAAGCCAGGCCAAAAAGGACTTCAACAGCGCATCACCCAATCCCTGGAAAACTCGCCATTGGCCGAAAGCCGCGCAACACTCGACAGTGAAGCGGGTGAATAAGATATCGAATATTTGCGCCTTTGATCACCGTTGACAGATCAAACCGCAAGGCGGTATTTATACCGCAACCCAAAAGCGATATAACGATCGCGGCACAGAATCTTCGCGGCCGCGATCGTTTTTTTGTTTGAATTAAATTCAAAGCATCCCCCAAGTGGCCTAGTTACACACTCCCCAGCCGATGGATGTGGCCGGGGAGTGTTCGTTGTATGATGGATTAATGATTAGCAAGCTAGTATGGGCCAACCGGGTGTCAAAATAATGAAGCCCCGGATTATTAATTATGGAGATGAAAATATGAAATCGCTTTTGCCCAGAATTTTTCCAATATTGGTTATCATGAGCATGATCCTTGTATCCTGCTATGCGCCGGGGGCAACACCTAACCCAACCACAATTCCCACGCCGACCGTAATACTTGCGGCAACCGAAACAAGCATTGCGCCACTGAGCGACGATGTTTGGGATCGTATTGTACAAAATCAAAGAATTGTAGTGGGCACAACCTGGGATTACCCGCCTTTTAGTTCCATCGATCCCAATTATCAGGTTGTTGGTTTTGATATTGCCTTGATCGAGGAAATCGGGCGTCGCCTGAATATTCCGGTTGATATCCAGAATTTCACCTTCGAAGGACTTCCTGGTGCGTTACAACTCAACCAGATTGATCTGGCTATTGCCGCTATTTCCATTACTCCCGAACGCGCCAGCCAAATGTCATTTTCGCCAATTTACTACGTCAACCAAACCGCCATTCTGGCAAGAAATGACGCACTTGTAACGAGCATCACCGATTTTAATCAACTGGCTGGCTTTCGCGTGGGCGTGCAGCGAGGCACCACGTATGAGATTATGGTGCAAAGTTTACTGGTTGACACCGGGCTGATGAGCGCAGATAAATTATTGAGTTACATGCAGATTGATGAGGCTGTGCGGGACCTGATTGAAAACCGGGTTGACGTGGTGGTCATCGGTCAGGCAACAGCCAGCTATTACAGCTCCCGCCAGGATTTGCGAGTGGTTGGAAAGGGGTTCCGGGAGCAAAATCTGGCAATTGCAATGCGATTGGGAACACCCCGATTAAACGCAGAAATCAATCGGGTGATGGAAGATATGCTCACAGACGGGACGATACTGAGCCTTATTCAACAGTATATTCAGAGTGATATTACTGGGGTTTTGCCTACCCCAATTCCGCCCAATCTATCCACTCCCACACCAGTTCCCCCCGCCCCAACGGTTGTTCCAGCTGCCTGCGTGGACGGAATGAAATTCATCTCGGATGTAACCTTTGATGATAACAATATGAAAAGTCCACCATATGTTAAACCTGGAGAAGGATTTGTCAAAACATGGCGAGTAGAAAATACAGGAAGCTGCACCTGGACACCGAATTACCAACTGGTGTACGCATATGGAAATGTCTCTTCTGCGCAAATGAGTGGACAGCCATTAAACATTCCTGCGAATGTCGCTCCTGGGCAGACCATTGATTTGAGCGTAACTCTGATCGCTCCGCTGGAGCCAATAACCTATCAGGGTTTCTGGCAGATTGAGAATTCCGCAGGTTGGCGCTTCGGTCAGACCCTCTGGGTCGGTATCACAACTCTGGCAGATCAAGCCAACCCGGTTGCAACCGGGCAACCTACCGGGAATTACTGTGTGGTGACTATTACAGCACCCAAGAGTTCAATCACAGTTCTCAGTGATTTCGATGCAGTCTGGAAGGTCAAGAATATCAGCGGAGAAGATTGGTTCGCAGATTCGGTAGACTACAAGTATATCAGCGGCACAAAGATGCACGAGATAAATGGTTATGACTTCACTCAAACCATCAAAGATGGAGAAAGTGGAAATATTATCGTAGATATGCTTGCCCCAGGCACACCTGGCATCTACAGCACCACATGGGCAATCGTCGCTGGCTCCAGAACCCTTTGCGTCCTGAATATAACCGTGACTGTGATATCGAAGTAATCGCCAAATCCAGCCTCAAGCCACAGGATGCCGTTTCTTGTAGTATCTATCCTAAAATTCGGGGAGCTCTGTGGGGGGTTGGATGCGCTCTGCGCCTCCAACACCCCCAACTCACCCCTCACTCGGTAATTTTCGGATAGGTGTAATATGATATGCGCCAGTATCGAAGTCTCTCTAGATCTTCCCGGTAGACAGGCGCTGTTTCTGATGGGATTGGGATTAAGTTGAATCCTGGCATTCCTGGAGGTGCTATGTCTGAAAATAAAAATGCAGTCGAGATGCATGGCTGCATCGTATGTGCCAGAATATACACCATTCTGGCTATATATACCCCGGATGGCGGGCTGGTGGATTGCACCGTGACCAGCCCCGGCGGTCACTGCGTGCCGGATGAACATCAACCACTGGTTGCCTGCGATACCCATACATCAGATGAAATTGAGGCTGCTTATAAAAGATGGCAGTCCAGGAATGGCAGGGAGCCGGACAATGAACAAGAAGACGAATAACACAGTGCCCAATGGACTATAAAGATTACTATGAAATATTAGGTGTACCGCCGAACGCCGAATTGAAGGGGATCAAGCAGACCTATCGCCAGTTGGCCCGCAAGCTTCACCCGGATGTCAACCCGGGTAATAAAGAAGCGGAAGAGAAGTTCAAGACGATCAATGAGGCCTACCAGGTCCTATCGGATGCGGAACAGCGCAAGAAGTATGATCAGCTGCGGGCTCAATACCAGCAATGGCAGCAAACGGGTGGTCGGCAACAGGATTTCGACTGGCAAAACTGGTCAGCCCAACCTGGCAAAGGGGTGCATGTTCAATACGCAAGTCCCGAAGACCTGGAAGACCTCTTCGGAAGCGCATCGCCGTACTCTGACTTCTTCACCAATATCTTTGGCCAGGCGCGCAGGAGCAGCGGAGGCAATCGCCGAAGTACTTCGCCCAGCCCGCGCCGCGGACGTGATATCGAACACGAAGTCGATCTGACCCTGGAAGAGGCTTTTCATGGCGCAGAGCGCCTGTTGGAAATAGAAGGGCACCGCATCAAAGCCGGTATTCCATCTGGTGTGCATACCGGATCACGAGTTCGTCTGGCAGGGCAGGGGGAGCCTGGCTACAATAATGGGCCGGCTGGAGATCTGTATTTGATCGTGCACATCTTACCCAATGAAACCTTCGAGCGCGAAGGGGATAACCTGCACCTGGATGTGCCGGTCGATATCTTCACTGCCATTGCCGGTGGTGAAGTCCGCATCCCATCCCTGGAGCGACCTCTGATCCTGACGATCCCGCCCCGCACCAATGCCAACCGGAGTTTCCGCCTGCGCGGCAAGGGCATGCCCCACCTGGGCGATCCCAAGAGGCGCGGCGATTTGTTTGCCCTGGTCAGGCTGGTGCTGCCCGACCCGCTGTCCGACCAGGAGGTCAATAGCATCCACGAGATGGCCTCTGCCCGACAAAAACGTTCTAAACCAATCCCAAATGAGGTTCGTTCATGACTCCCGAAAATACAACCAGAAAAAGTTATTGGTATGGCCAATCTGAAGGCTATGAGGCGCGCTGCCGGCGCCGTCTGCAAGACGACCTGGGAGTCGATGAGGCCGCCACCGAGACGATCCTGCGCCTGCGTAGCCAGATCATTGAACTGCAGTCCCATATCCGCCGGTTGGAAACCGAACTGACCGCCCAGTATGCCAGCCAGCATATGCGCTTGGCTCTTCATCGGGAAGTTTTCTACGAGGCTACCTGGATCGAACTGGAATTTCAGGAATGATAACAGCCTGTCGGCTTATAAAAGGAGAAACCCGTGCGCCAATCCGTACTCACCGATCAGCAAGCCCATTTCCTGCGCGACGAAAAAGAAGCCCTGGCTAGGTTCCAACTCGCCCTGGCTGAGTTCGATCTGCCGCGCGAAGCTCTGGACAGCCTGCAGAAAGCCATCCTGCAACTGGACGAACTTTTCCTGATCGTTGTTGCCGGCGAGTTCAACGCTGGCAAGAGCGCCTTGATCAACGCCCTGCTCGGACAAAAAATCCTGGCTGAAGGCGCTACCCCCACCACATCACGCGTCACCCTGGTCAAGTGGGGCGAACGGGTCGCCGAACAAGTAGTTGACGAAAACTATGCCATCTATACCTACCCCCTGCCGCTCCTGAAAGAACTGAACATTGTTGACACGCCGGGCACGAATGCCATCATCCGCCATCACGAGCGGTTGACGGACGAGTTCGTTCCGCGGAGTGACCTGGTTCTGTTCATCACATCTGCCGATCATCCCCTGACCGAAAGCGAACGGCAATTCCTGGAACGCATCCTGACTTGGGGGAAGAAAGTTGTCTTTGTTCTGAATAAGGTGGATATCTTCGAAGATGAAGCTGCCCTGCTGGAGGTCCGCGACTTCATCCTGAAACACACCGCCAAGATACTTGGCGATCAACCTGAGTTGTATCCCGTTTCCGCTAAATGGGCCCAGCGCGCCCAATCCGAACCGGATCCCGAACAACGTGCCCATCTGCGCAGCGCCAGCCGACTGGACGATCTGGAGAAATTTATCAGCGCCACCCTCGATGACACCACCCGGCTCCAGCTCAAGTTCAACAACCCGCTGGGTGTGGCCGAACATCTGGGCGAACAGGCCGGGCGATCCCTGGCAGCCCAGGCCGAAGCCCTGAATGAAGACACACAGACTGCCGCCGCCCTGGAAACAGTCATCACAGCGTACGAGCGCGAACTGCACAATGAACTGCCTCCACGCCTGGCCGAAGTCGAGAACATCCTACACCGTCTCGAACGGCGCGGCCTTGACTTCTTCGACAGCACCATGCGCCTGACCAACATCCAGAACTTGGTGCGCGGCGACAAGGTCCGGGCCCAGTTCGAAAAGCAGGTTCTGGCTGACGTTCCACAGCAGATCGAAGATCAGGTTCAGCGCCTGATCGACTGGCTGGTGCAGAAAGACCTGCACGAATGGCAGCAAGTCATGAGCTACCTGCAACGCCGCCGGGCGCAGAACTTAAACCACATGGTCGGCGAAAGCTACGGTCCGCAAGAGACCCGCCGGCGTGAACTGATCGACACCGTCGGCAAAACCGTTCAGACCATTGTAGAGAGCTACGACCGCAACAGAGAAGCCAGCGAGCTGGCCGCCAGCGTCGAAGCTGCCGTGGCCCAGACCGCTCTGCTGGAAGTCGGTGCTGTGGGTTTGGGGGCACTGGTCACCATAGCCGTCCTCTCTTCCACCCTGGATATCACCGGCATCCTGGCTGCAGGCACTCTGGCCATCCTGGGCTTTTTCGTGATCCCCTTCAAGCGCAAACAGGCCAAAGACAGGTTCAAAGAGAAAATGCTCAGCCTGTGTACAAAGCTGCTCAGCGCTCTAACCACCCAGTTTGGAAACGAGAGCGAAAATGTCATTTCCCGCTTGAAAGATGGCGTAGCCCCCTACACCCGCTACATCCGCAGTGAGCGTGAGCGCATCGACAAGGCCGAAAACACCCTGGCCAAACTGCGGCAGGAAATCTCGGAACTACGCGCCCGCAGCCAGGCAGTAGTGGTGAAATAGAATCACATTGGAGGCGCCTTGCTAAAAGAGGAAGTGGATGCCGAGGAGATCGCCCAGATCGTTTCCCGTTGTACCCACATCCCGGTCTCGAAGCTTCTGGAAGGCAAGACCCAGAAACTCCTGCACATGGAAGATCGGCTGCGCGAAAGGGTGGTCGGACAGGAGGATGCCCTGCAGGCCGTCTCGAACGCCCTGCGCCGGGCGCGGGACGGTTTGCAAGACTCCAACCGCCCGCTTGGCTCATTCATATTCCTGGGCCCGACCGGCGTGGGCAAGACCGAACTGGCGCGCGCCTATCTGGCCGAGGTTGGCTACGATGCCGATTACGGTGCCCGTCCCCTCAAACGGGCCATCCAGCGCGAACTGCAGGACCCGCTGGCGGTCAAGATCCTGGGCGG
>JBFYSM010000118.1:0-4329 GCA_041301605.1 Chloroflexota bacterium
AAAAACATCCGGATATCGGCGCCCGGATCGCCAGGGAGGTTCCCTTCCTGGGAGATGCGGTAGAGGTCATCCAGTATCACCACGAACGCTGGAATGGGAGCGGCTACCCGGCCCAGTTATCAGGCACGAATATCCCGATCCTGGCTCGCATCTTCGCCATTGCAGATGCCTTCGATGCCCTGACCAGCCAGCGGCCTTACCGCAAAAGCCTGCCCGCGGAGGTGGCACTCGATCACCTCCGTTCCCAAGCCGGGATCCTGTTTGACGCATCCATTGTGGATATCTTCGAGCGGCTCATCACAAGCGGGGGGCTTGACGATGTCATCCACGCGACCGAGATACCCACGCGGCAAAGCCGTCCACACCCCCCCGCCCCCCCAAGTTATTGAGATGATACTCAGAGATTGTGTTCCAGGCAGATCACTCTAATGCTGCCGCAAAGGCACTCATGGCCACACCCACGGCACCATCATCGATCCAATAATGTGCCACCAAGCGGAAACCGCGCTCAGCCACAACGCCAACCAATACGCCCATTTCTCTTAGTTTCGCTGCCACTTGCCTGGCAGTCATGGGGATATCGGTTGACAACGCGACAAATACCATATTGGTTGCCGGCGAATCCGCTTCCAATTTGAGACCCTTCACCTGGCGCAGTCCATCGGCCAGTTTCCGGGCCCGCAAGTGATCCTCCACCAGCCTATCCACCATCGTCTCGAGGGCTACGATCCCCGCCGCGGCCAGGATACCGGCTTGGCGCATCCCACCCCCCAGTTGCTTTCGGACACGGTGCGCCCTTGCAATAAACTCCTTCGATCCACACATGACCGATCCGACCGGTGCACACAGCCCCTTGCTCAGGCAGAATGTGACCGAATCCACGGGTGCAGCCAGGTCAGCCACCCTTACACCCAATGCAATCGCAGCATTGAAAACCCGCGCTCCATCCAGATGCACCGACAGGCCACGCCCATGCGCCAATTCGCCGACCGCGCGTGTATATCCCACGGTTTGATAAGTTCCACCACAGCGGTTATGGGTATTCTCCAAACAGACCAGCCGCGTGATGGGGAAATGCGCATCGCCCGGCCTGATCGCAGCCTCGATATCTTGCAAGGCCAGGGAGCCATCCGGCTGATTGGGCAACTGGCAGGAATGAACCCCCCCCAATGCAGACACCCCACCTGCCTCGAACAGGAATGTGTGCGCCTTGTTCCCCAGGATCACCTCGTCGCCGCGTCCGCAGTGCGCCATAATGGATGCCAGGTTGCCCATCGTTCCTGAAGGCACGAACAACCCTGCTTCTTTGCCGAGCATGGACGCTGCCAGTTCTTGCAGGTGGTTTACAGTTGGATCCTCCCCATAAACATCATCGCCCACTTCTGCCCTGGCCATTGCTTCGCGCATGGCAGGGGTGGGCCTGGTAACTGTATCGGAACGAAGATCGATAAACTCCATACAAAACTCCGTTTAATGTGATTGGGCTCTTAATCCTTCCAGGATGACCTCCAGATCAGGCGGGATCGGAGCCTGGAAGGATCGTTGCGTTGCTTCGCCAGGGATGATGATATTCAAGTGATACGCATGCAGAAAATGTCTCTCCAAAGGCAGGCTCGGTTTGTGATGCCCATACATTTTATCTCCCACGATCGGGCAACCCAAAAAAGCCATGTGCAGGCGGATCTGATGCGTGCGCCCGGTCAATGGATGTACTTCAAGCAGGGTGTGATCCTTGAACGATTCCAGCGTCCGGTACTCGCTGACCGCCTCCCGACCCTTTCCCTCCGGTGTGACGGCCATCTGCTTGCGATGGGAAGAGGAACGCCCGATCGGCGCTTCGATGCGACCTTTCGGGGTGGGCGGGGCGCCATCCACCAGGGCCAGGTAAACCTTCTCAACCTTGCGCGATTTAAACTGTTCCTGAAGCCAGCGATGGGCGCGCTCGTTCTTGGCCATCAGGATCAACCCGGAAGTCTCCTTATCCAACCGGTGCACCACGCCAGGCCGGTCCTCGCCGCCGATGCCCTCGATATCCGGCGCATGAGCCAGCACGGCATGCACCAGGGTCCCGCTCTCGTGGCCGGGTGCAGGATGTACCACCATGCCCGCCGGTTTGTTAACCACAATCAAGTCCGCATTCTCGAACAGGATATCCAGTGGTATGGACTCGGCCACCAATCCACTTGGCTGCGGCGGAGGGATGCGTATCTCGACCCGCACGCCGGTTCCCAGGTCCGCCCCCGCTTTCGTAACCTGGATGCCGTCCACCGTTACAAAGCCATCCTTGATCAATCCCTGCAGGCGCGAGCGGGAGAATTCCGGAAGGCATCTGGTCAGGAAGACATCCAGCCGTTCTTTATCACCTTTTTGGAAGAAAAAAGTCCCTAACCTGTCACCCATCCGAGCTATGTTCCTCAGCCGAGGTGGCGGATTCTTGCACAGGCTCTTCAGTCGCAACCCGGGCAGCCGCCCGTTTCTCCTGGCGTTCCTTAAGCCATGTTCCCAGGATGAGTACCGCAGTCCCGATGGTGATGCTGCTATCCGCCACATTGAAAACCGGAAATGTGCCAAGTGAGATGAAATCCGTCACTCTTCCAATGGTCAAACGGTCGATCAGATTGCCAACCGCCCCGGCCAGTTGCATCCCGAGCGCCAGGCGCAGGATCCGATCGCTGGTAGGGATATGCGGGAAGTAATAGATGATCAAGCCAGATACAATGAATGCCAGTATTGTAAAAACCAGGCTTGCGCCCTGGAACATGCCGAAGGCTGCCCCGGTGTTGTGCCAGTGGACGATGCGTGCATAGGGCGCCAACCATTCCCAGGGCATCCAGGTGCCGCCGACCGGGATATTGTTTCGAATGATCATTTTCGTCCACTGGTCCAAGGCAATGATCGGCCCGGCCAGCAAGATGAGAATGGCGTAATCGCGTAAGACTCGTTTCAAAATTGATCTCCTGTAAGTTGGATATCCCTTTTCTCGAAAGGTAATTCTCTTTTCAGTTGGTCTCGATATGGCGGTGTTGGTCGAGTAGCCCGAAGGGCGTATCGAGACCCACCGCCTGCGCTTCGATAAACTCAGCACACCACTCGACCAACGAAGTATATCTGAAATAAACCGCTATTCACCAACATACACCCTCGGCACGCGGGTATTGATGTTGGTCAACACTTCATAGGGGATTGTACCAGCCCATTCTGCCAGATCTTCCACGGTGATTTTCTCGCCGCTCTCCGACTCACCGACCAAGATGACTTCATCACCATTGTAAGCCGAGTCCGCCTCGATATTGACCATGACCTGGTCCATGCAGATGCGCCCCACCTGCGGGTACTTCTTCCCGCGGATGATGACTTGCGCCTGGTTCGACATGCTCCGGAAATATCCGTCCCCATACCCGACCGGCACGGTGACGATGCGCACCGGGTGATCCGCCTGCCAGATCGAACCGTAGCTGACCGGGTGCCCGGGTTGCGTCACCTTGAAATATACCACCCGTGATTTCCAGGCCAGCGCAGGCTTGACCTCCACCGTGCGCGGGGCTTTAGCGAAGGGATACACACCGTAGAATAAAATGCCGGGCCGCACCATATCGAAATAGGATTCCGGCAATTGCAGAATTGCCCCGGAATTGGCCATGTGGCGCACCGGCATGGGCAGGCTGTGTCTTTCGTAGAAGCGCAGCACTTCTTCGAAGCGCTCCAGTTGCAGGCGAGCGTGGGTCAGGTCAGTTGAATCGGCATTGGCGAAATGAGAAAAGATGCCTTCCACATCCACATGCTTGCATTGCAAGGCGGCTTCCTGCAGGGTATGAGCGTTGTAGTAATGCACGCCGATGCGTTCCATGCCGGTATCGATCTTGAGATGGACTTTGGCTCGTTTGCCCATCTGGGCCGCGGCTTGCTCGATCTGCTCCAGGCGCTCTACAGAAGGAGCGGTCAGGGTCAGGTCATGTTCGATGTAAGCCGGGATCTGGTTGCCCCAGATACCGCCCAACACCAGGATGGGCGTCTGCACCCCCGCTTCCCGTAGATAGATGCCTTCCTCCAGCACCGCCACGCCGATGTAATCCGCCAGCCGGCCGATCTGGCAGGCTACCTCCTTCAACCCGTGGCCATACGCATTGGCCTTGACCACCAGCATCACCCTCGCCGGGGCGACCCTGGCCTTAATAGCCTCCAGGTTGCCGCGCAAGCGCGACAGATCGATCTCCGTCCAGGTGGAACGCACGCCACCGTTCAGGCTGATGGTGGGCTGGTTGATGGGCATGGGGGGGATTCTAACCCAAATTGATAGTCAAATGATAGTCAGAATATAAGCAAACCTTA
>JBFYSM010000120.1:0-3341 GCA_041301605.1 Chloroflexota bacterium
GGCGATCAAGGTCAAGACGTATTTCCAGGCGCTGTTCGGAAGGGCGTGAGGAAAGATAAAAAGACCGGCGGTCTCGTGATTTGAGACCGCCGGTAAGCTATGTAGGGGGAGCGCCAGTGTTTCTACTATACGAGTTGCGTTTTCCTGCGTTAGCTCAATCCAGATGTCAATATCTTTCGTATATCGCGGGTAGCCGTGTAGAGCAACAGCATATCCCCCTACAATCAAGTAATGAACCTGATTATCGTTTAGTAATTGAATAAACTCTTTGAAGTCTTGATTGAGCATTACTCATCCAACGGTGATACTCGGCCCGAATCTCTTCAAGAGCAGAGAGTCGATCACGAAAGGATTGGGACTGCCAATATTCAAAATCACTCTTTTGATCATGTAGTGAGATGATTTTGACAACCGGTTGGATACTTCTTGACGAGCTTCTTGTTTTCTTAGCCATACCCATATTATATCCGTATTGGAATCCGTGGATTGAATCTTTCGAGCGGCCCAGGTTTGGACACCCGCGGACTCTCATCTGGGATGGCGCAAGCCTCAGCCCGGATCGGTACCTGCTCTCCGGGCAGGCAATCAAGGTCAAGACTTATTTCCGGGCGTTGTCCGGAAGGGCGTGAGGAAAGACAAATAGCAGATTAAAAAAGAGACGGTCGCAAGGCCGTCTCTTTGCTTATCTGGTCAATTGATCAACCAGGGAACTCGTTCTTGAAGGCTTTCTTCGCCGCCTCGTAGCCATCTTCGATCAATTTCTTCGATTCATCGTAATCGTAATCGATGATGCGGGTTGCCAGCGAGAATTGCACCGGAGCGACGATGATAACCTTGACATCCCGATATTTGAATGGCCCGCTGCCGATTTCACGCTCCTGCCTGGCAAACTGGTTATAGGCGTCGATCAAACGCAAGCGTTCCCGGAAGGAAGCGAGCAAAACCCAGTCCAATGTCCAGGTGATGGCTTCACCGAAGGATTGAGGCAATTCGCTGGCCCGGTCGGGAGGTGTCTCACCGCTCTCCCACCAGGGGGTCATCATCACCACCACGATCTCGGCCGGCACGTCTGCAGGCTGGTCACCGGCGGCGTCCAGGGCTGAACCGATCGGCGTGTTGGCCACCACGGCCCCATCCCAGTAGTAGGCATCGGTCTCCTGGTCGTATGTCCACGGGTAGACCAGCGGGATGCTGGCGCTGGCCAGGATGCGCTTGAGGGTGATGCCGGGCACGATATCCGGGCGGGCCTTGCCGGTCTCGCGGCGCAGCACGGGACGGTTGCTGAACATGACCCGCTCGCCGGTCTGCACCTTGGTGGCCGCGATCAGGAGCGCTTTGCTGCTGGCGGCCACTTTCTCGGGGTCGAAGTGGAATTTCTCCAGCAGGGTTCGTTTCCATGGCCCGGTATCCAGCAGGTTGGCCCAGCGCCCGATCAGCCGCTCTCCCAGCCAATTCGGCATCAACGGGAGCGGTGGCCAGAAGTGATTCGGCGGTACCGATGTTGACTCCGCTTTGGGAACAATAGGCAACTTTGCCTTGAGGATGGATTGAAAAGCCCTGCGGGTGATGGCGCGCGCCAGCGGGCCCATCGCGGGCGGGATCCCGGCGATATCCTCCTCGGTCAGGGAGAGCCAGATATCCACCAGTTCATCCGGCGGGATGCCCTGCACGATGGCCGCCCCGTTGAACGCCCCGATGGATGTGCCAACAACCACATCCGGGTCCCAAATGCCCTTGTGATCACTGTTCACGCCCTTTTTGTCGGCTTCCATCAGGTACTTGTACACACCGGCGTGGAAACCTCCGCGTCCCCCGCCGCCTGAAAGAACGAGTGCTCGGATCATGTTTCTGCCTCCTCTCAGGAAACGAATTTGGAACCGTTCACCCTTGCGAAGGTTTTTGCAAACCGGGAATTACCTTCCAACCGGAATCCCGTTTTGGTCCAGATTGTGCCAGGGAACAAACCTTCGCAAGGGTAGATTGAAGTTAATTCCTGCGAAGCTCATGC
Organism: Chloroflexota bacterium; assembly: GCA_041301605.1. Taxonomy (GTDB): domain Bacteria; phylum Chloroflexota; class Anaerolineae; order Anaerolineales; family Villigracilaceae; genus VGNO01. Next base: position 2,009 of record JBFYSM010000120.1, read on the forward strand.
CTTTTTCTTGGTTACATTCGGCAATGGGATCAGCACCAGCGCGCTGGCCAGGAAGCACAGGGTCGCCAGGATGAACAGGGACAGGTAACCCATCGAACTGGAGCCGAGCGCCTTGTTGATCGGGTCGATCAGCACGCCTCCCAACAAGCGCGCCACGCCCGAGCCGATGCAGGTGGCAATGTTGGCGATGCCGAGGTAACGGGCGGCTTCTTCACGCGGCACGATATCCGTGGCCAACGCCCAGGAAACGGCGATGAAGGCCCCAATCCCCATGCCGACGATCCCGCCGGCAATGGAGATGAGCAGTTCACTCCGCACGAGCAGCAGGAAGACTGCCCCTGCAAAGGCGACAAAGCCGGAAGCCAGCATGACCGGTTTGCGGCCGATGCGGTCCGAGAGCCAGCCGGAGAGCAGCGCCAGCACGATCAGCGCCCCGCCCAGGATCATCTTCAGGTTGCCGTAGAAACTCTGGGCTTCGGCCTGCTCCATGCCGACCACATCCACCATGTAGTTGATGAGGAATGTGTTGATGGCAATGAACGCGCCCCAGAACAGCATCCGGTTGGCGAACCACCAGCCGAAGACGCGGTTCTCGCGGAAGTTGACATAGAAAGCGCCCTTGAGCGCCTCGCCAATGGACTTGGTTGCTGCCGGTTCGAGTGAACCAGTATCCTGTTTTTCACGCGCCCAGATGGCGGTGAAGATGACGAAGATGAAAAAGACAACCGTTGGCACGGCCGCGGCAAAATAGACCCCGCTATCGCCCCAGCGCTCGATCCCTGCGCTGAGGATCTTCCCGGCCACCAATCCGCCCACCACGAGGGCGATGATGTCCATCACGCCTTTCAGGCTGGAGGCCATCCCGCGCTGGGACTCGGGCACCAGGTCCGGGATGAGCGCCTGCCAGGGGCCTTGCAGGATGTTGGACGAGAACTGGATCAGGATCACGCCCAGGAGCAGCACCCACAGCGTCGGCGCGGCGACCAGCAGGAACAGGGAGGCGGCGATCAACACTGCCCCGCCGATGATGAACGGCAGGCGGCGTCCGAGTTTCGTCCTGGCTCGGTCGGAGAATACGCCGACGATGGGCTGGACGGCCATTGCCACCAGCAGGCCGACGAATCCCAGGAAACCCAGGGCAGTGTTCGGCATATCCGGGGCCAACTGGCGGGTTTTGAAGGTCATCAGCGGCGGATCCTGGATGTTGGATGAAAAGGTCAGCGCAAAACCGAGCAGGCTGATGACAAACATCCGAAAGAACGATATCTTTTTCATGGCATCTCCTTTTTTCTCAGTCTTTCTTGGCGGGTAAATCGTCGGGTTCTTCCGAAGT
>JBFYSM010000233.1:0-2724 GCA_041301605.1 Chloroflexota bacterium
GGAACCAGGATTCGACATTCAACAGGAAGAGCGCCAGGATATTTTCCCAGGCGAAGAAGCGATAGAAACCGTGCGAGCCGCGCACCCGCAGGGAATGGCGTGATATGTAGATCAAGATGCCTGAACCAATCGCGAAAACGATGATCTTCCACATTTTATACTTACCCTGTCCCGAACTGCCTGTCGCCGGCATCCCCCAGGCCGGGCAGGATGTAGCCATGTTCATTCAAGCGCTCATCGACTGCAGCCAGGTAGATGGACACATCCGGGTGCGCAGCCTGCAGGGCTGAAATCCCTTCCGGCGCGCCGATCAGGCCCACGAATTTGATCTTGTTGACCCCCCAGCGCTTCAGCACATTCACCGTGGCAACCGCCGATCCGCCAGTGGCCAGCATCGGGTCGAGGATCAGGCAGACCGAAACGGTCGGCTCGATGGGCAGTTTGTTGTAATACTCCACCGGTTTCAACGTCCGTTCATCGCGGTACAGGCCGATGTGCCAGACCTCGGCGGTCGGCATCAACTCCCAGAAGCCCTCCACCATCCCCAGCCCGGCGCGCAGGATGGGAACCAGGCCGATCTTTTCCTTGAGTTCTGTGCCAACCAGCGAAGCGAGCGGTGTCTTGATCTTCTTGTGTGTAATCTGGAGATCGGCGGTGGCTTCGTAGGCCAGCAGTGCGGCAATCTCGCGCACCAGCTCGCGGAATTTCTTGGGGTCGGTATTCCGGTCCCGCAGGCGGGTTAGTTTGTGGGCTACCAGGGGATGTTGGGAAGCATGCAGGTTCGTCATACGGACCTCCAATCGATAAGTTCTCAGGATAATGTTTTCGCTCCCCTATTATATAGCCGCCAATATGATTTTTTACCGATGACTTTCGGGTCAATTCCGTGTAAACTAATGAGGAAGGAATGCATATGGCAATTGAAATCAAAATGGAAATTCCCTCCGCGCAACAATCCTGGGAATTGTTCCAATCAACGGGCTGGAATGACAAGTACCAATTATCAGTGGAAGAACTGCACCGGGCATTACAGTCCAGCTGGTATGTGGTATCGGTCTACGATGCCGGTCAGCTGGTGGCTTTTGGGCGCATTGTCAGTGATGGCATCCTGCATGCCATGATCTATGAGATGATCGTGCTGCCTGCCTACCAGGGACAGGGGATTGGCCGGCAAGTTTTGCAGCGATTATTGGAACGATGCGAGCAGGCCAGGATCCGCGATATCCAATTGTTCTGCGCGCGCGGGAAGCGCGGATTCTATGAAAAATTCGGTTTTGCTGCGCGCCCGGATGATGCCCCGGGAATGTATTTTGTACAGAAAGGATAATCTATGAAACTTTCCGGTTTGCACATTCTCCTAACCTACCAGTGTACGTTCGAGTGCGATCACTGTTTTGTTTGGGGTAGCCCCTGGCAAACAGGAACCCTGACGCTGGCTCAAATCTGGGAAATCTTGAACCAGGCCAGGGATGCGGAAGTATCCTGGGTTTTCTTCGAAGGCGGTGAACCTTTTCTGTATTACCCCATCCTGCTGCGCGGGGTGCAAATGGCCCAAAGGATGGACTTCCAGGTGGGTATTGTCTCGAATGCCTATTTTGCGCATACGGTCGAAGACGCAACCGAATGGTTGAAGCCGTTTGCCGGGTTGATCCAGGATCTGTCCATCAGCAGTGACCTGTATCACTATAGCGAGATGATGAGTCTGCAGGCGAAGAATGCTGTCGCGGCGGCCGAGGGATTGGGCATCCCGATCGGCGTCATCAGCGTCTGCCAGCCCGAGACACCCGATGCGGAACAAAGTTCCGGCACGCTGACAGGCGAGGGAGCGGCGGTTATGTACCGGGGACGGGCGGCTGAGAAACTGGCGCCGCGCGCCGCGTTGCATGACTGGCAGCAGTTCACGGAGTGCCCGCATGAAAACCTGCGCGACCCGGGACGCGTCCATCTGGACCCGCTGGGTAACCTCCACATTTGCCAGGGGTTGGTGATCGGCAATCTGTTCGAACGTTCCTTGAAGGAAATTTGCGCAGGTTATGATCCCGACAGCCATCCGGTTATCGGCCCATTGCTCAATGGCGGCCCGGTTTCGCTGGTGCAGGAGTATGCTCTGCCCCATGCGGATGAATACGCGGATGCCTGTCACCTGTGCTACGAAAGCCGCCGCGCCCTGCGCGAGCGCTTCCCGCAGGTGATATGTCCCGACCAGGTGTTCGGGAAATTTTAGGGTAATTTGATAGCCCTTGCAAGTAACGATGGAGGATAATGACCATGCCAGAGGAAAATCCTTTTCCGGGAGGGGAACCCATTAACGCCATGCGCTCTTACCGTAAAGAACTTTGGTTCAACGTGCCCACACGGCGCGCCTTTATCAATATCACATCCCAGGTGGAGCAGTGCCTGCGCGAGAGCGGCATCCGCGAGGGGCTGTGCCTGGTCAATGCCATGCACATTACCGCCTCCGTCTTTATCAATGACGATGAATCTGGCCTGCATCAGGATTACGAACGCTGGCTGGAGGAGTTGGCCCCGCACGAGCCGATCACCCGCTACCGCCACAACCTGACTGGGGAGGATAACGCCGATGCACACCTGAAGCGCCAGGTAATGGGCCGTGAGGTGGTTGTGGCCGTCACTGAAGGCCGCCTCGATTTCGGCCCCTGGGAGCAGATTTTCTATGGAGAGTTCGATGGCCGCAGGCGCAAGCGGGTATTGGTGAAGATCATC
>JBFYSM010000237.1:0-7038 GCA_041301605.1 Chloroflexota bacterium
TCAATGGGAAAACCTTTATATTCGCTACAATCACGCCATTAAAGAATCCCAAGAAAGTGCCTAACAGGATTCCGATCACAACCGAAAGCCAAACCGGCAGGTTGTAAAGCGTCATGCACATGGCTGTGACCACGCCCACCAGGGACATTTGCCATCCCACCGACAGGTCGATCCCGCCCCCAATCATCACAAAGGATAGTCCGATCGCCAGGATGATGAAGTAAGTGTTCTGCGTGATGATATTGGTCAGGTTGCGGATCGTCAAAAAGTATGGGCTGGAAAAAGAAAAGAGCACCATCAAGATGATCAGGATGAACATGACCGCATATTTCTGAACTCCGCGCAGGTTAATTTTTGGCATTTTTCCTCTATTAGATAGATTTAGCAATTACCGGATGCCAGCTCGATGACATGGCGCTGGTCGAATTCTTCCTTGGGGACCTCCCCCATATACTTGCCCTCGCATAATACGATCAGCCGGTCGGACATGCCCAGGAGTTCCTCCATCTCGGAAGAGATCATGATAATTGTTTTTCCTTGATCCACCAGTTCACTCATCAGGTTGTAGATCTCCTGCTTCGATCCTACATCAATGCCGCGCGTAGGCTCATCGAAGATCAGGATACTGGTGTTGGCTGCCAGGGTTTTGGCCAGGATGACCTTCTGCTGGTTCCCGCCGGAGAGATTGATGACCTTCTGCTCCAGGGAGGGGGTTTTAATGTTGAATTTTTCCTTGTAATAAAGGGCTGTCTTGTTATGCGCTTTTAAATCGACAATAAAGAATTTGGCTGTTCTATTGAAAATCGACAAAACGATGTTGAACTTGACGCTGGCAAAGATGATGCAGCCGTGGTGTTTTCGATCCTCCGGGATGAGGCCGATCCCATATTCGATCGCCTGGGAAGGAGAATGGATCTCCCGCTTTTTGCCCTCGATCCAGGTTTCACCACTCTCTTTAGGCATTGCGCCATAAAGGATGCTCGCCAGTTCAGTTCTGCCCGAGCCGACCAGGCCGGCCACTCCCAGGATCTCGCCTTTTCTTACAGAAAAGGAAATGTTCTCGTCACCAAGGCCAGAGATGTTCCTCACTTCCATCACAATCTCTCCGGGCTCAGTGGATCGCTTTGGATAGTATTCCCTCATTTCCCTTCCAACCATCAGGCTGATCAGTTCTTTTCGGCTGGTTGACTTGGTGGACAATGTATCGATATAGCGACCATCCCGCATCACGGTCACCCGGTCTGAGATCCGGAACAATTCCTCGATGCGGTGCGAAATGTAAATAATCGTCACTCCTTGTCTCTTCAACTTCCCGATGATCTCGAACATGGTTTCCACTTCGGAGGCGCAAAGCGGGGCACTTGGTTCATCCATGATCAGGATCCTGGCGTTTGCAGAAACGGCCTTGGCGATCTCTACCAGTTGTTTCTTGGCCGGGCTCAACTTCCGCACCTGTGCTGCAGGGTCGATGTTTACGTTCATTTGTTCAAAAATCTTTGCGGCACGTTTCTTGATATCCTTGTTATCCACCAACAAGCCCCGCTTCTCTCCAAGAAATACATTCTGTGCGACCGACAGCGATTCCACCAGGCTGAACTCCTGGTAGATCACTGCCACCCCGTTTTCCCTTGCCGAGCCTGGGGACATCTTGATATAGTTCTTGTCTTCAAAAATAATGCTTCCACTGTCGGGTTCAATGGCTCCCGAAATGGCCTTGATCAGGGTTGACTTTCCTGCTCCGTTCTCCCCCAGAAGGGCATGGACCTCCCCCTTTTCGAACGACATGGTGATATCGTTCAATGCCACCACGCCCGGGTAGGTTTTGGTAAGGTTTTTCACGGTTAAGATCGGAGCCTGCATAGGGAAATCTCCATCGCATCAAACTTGTTAACCGAAGGGCTGGGGCCCCCATCATTCCCCAGCCCACAGGCTTGCGAATTATACGAGCAATAGATTGTTTTACGGAGGACCCATCAATACAACCGGTACCGGTTGAGCAGTCGGAACGGTGAAGTATTCGGAGCTGTCGATCGCCGTTGACATCAATTGCCCATCGATGATGGTCACAATGTCCAGTGGATCGTAGATGATCTTGGTGATATCGCCGTTCAGCATTTTGCTGACCACCTCGTTGGTCCTTGCTACCAGGTCACCGCCGAAGCGGATTGTGCCGCGGAAGACAGTTTTATTCGTGGCAGAGTCCAATACTGCCGGCCCCTCGGCGCCGATCATGCCAACGCCAAAGACTGCCACTTTGCTCAGATCCGTTATGACACTGATCGATCCCTTGGCATATTCATCCAGGATGGCCTGGGAAGCGCCCATGCCGCCATCCCCCGCATAGGCAAGGACAAGCACCACATCGGGGTTGGTGGTCAGGATGTTCTGCATGGCGGTCTGGCCGGCCTGGAACATCTCGGCATCAACCGTCACTGCTACGTTAACTTTCGAGGAGTAGGCTGGGTTGGCAACTTTGTCGGCTTCAGAAACGACATTCCCGTTTTCATCAATGTAATTGCCGTTCACATCCTTCATGTAGGGTTCGGCAATCATCTTCATCCCGTTCGAGCGGTTAATGGCTTCCGGGTTGAGGCTGGAAGTGAGAAGAGCGGTCTGAACCGTGCCGTCGGCAGCATCGGGATAGGTCTGGTCGACCCACTGCTTGGCCATAAAAGCTTCATACCAGCCAGACAGGTACTGGTTCATGTTCATCACGCTATCGTAAGCTTCCGGATCGCCCGGATCGCCACCGATTACCAGAACGAGGATCCCATCCTGGCGGGCAGCGATCAGGTTCGGAACCAGGCTGGAGGCTTCGACCGCCATGACGACCAACAGCTTAACCTTCATGGCCGTGAAGTTTTGCACCTGGGTAGCCTGGTTATTGGGATTTCCATCGGCGCTGACAACCTGAACATCATAATCGGTGCCAAATCCGTTCACAAAGGTATCCTGGATTGCCAGCATCAGGGGATTATCCAGGGCGGGTAGGCATACCGCAATGATCGGCTTCCCCTCAGGTGCGGTTGTCTCTTCTGGTACGGCTGTTTCGGCTGCGGGTTTGCAGGCAGAAACAAGCATCAACAAAACAACCAGAATCAAGACGGTTAGCTTCTTCATAATTCTTCTCCTTTTCCTTTCGATTTTGGGACTTTTGTGTTATGCCGCGCATACCACTTGAATAAAGGATAGCAGTTTTTTTTTGAAACAGCAATTCATTTAGTGATACAATCCATTCCACATCGGAATAGGTGTAAATAACCATGGAAATTCGCCAGATCCAATATTTCCTATCCATCGTGGAAACAGGCAGTTTTTCTGCTGCTGCCGATGAGCACTATATTTCCCAATCCTCGCTTTCCAAGAAGATCATTGCGCTGGAAAACGAGTTGGGCGTTCCCCTCTTCGATCGTAGCAAACGCAAGGTATCCCTTACAAATGCCGGTGAAGCGTTCCTGGAGCACGCGCGTAAGATCAATGCGGCCTATAAAGCCATGCTTGTTGACATCAATGGATATAGATCCGATGCGGATTCATTTTCCATTGCAGCCATACCTGTGATAGCCCAGTATGGGATCACAACCTATATCGCTCAATTCAGGGAGGTATATCCAAACATCGATTTCACATTGGAGGAAATTGACGGCTTGAATATCCTACCCGCCTTGGAGGAGCACCGGTTTGACCTGGCATTTACCCGTCACCATTTTCTCGACCATGAAAGATTTATAAGCTTGGAAATCAGCAAAGATAAGCTGCTGGTTGTAGTATCCAAGAATAATCAATATGCGACAAGATCCTCTATCTCCATAAAAGAACTCTCCAATGATAATTTCATTGTTTTTGACAAAGTTACAGACATCCACGAATTGATTTTGAATGAATGTGGGAAGGCCGGTTTTGAACCCACGATTTTCTATTCCAGTCATCGTAAGGTAAGTGTTTTCGGACTGGTGGGCGCGAATATTGGCATTGCCCTCATGCCATCTAAAATCTACGATTACCACAAACATCCGGATGTGCTTGCCATCCCCCTCGTTGAAGATATCGAATGCAATATGGTACTTGCATACTTGAAAAACAAAAAACTCCCCGAATCAGCAAATATTTTTATTGATTTTGTACGGGAAGCATGTAGATAACTTGTATTTGGAAATTGAGAGTTAGATCTTCTCCCCCGGTTGCTCAGAACCATCCAACCAGACCTTTCCCTCAGCATACAGTTTTTCCACCACCGGGCCACGCAGCCCTGGTAAATCCCCCTTGATGCTGAAACCGTTTTTAAACTGCAGATAAGCCAAATGCCGGTATCCTTCCGGGAATCGGTTAAGCATTTCCGGATCCAGATGCAGAACGGCTAATGGATCAACCAGATCGAGCCGGTCTTTTTCGTAGATCGGTTGCCGGCGCACGATGCCCCAGCGTCCATCCCGTTTTTCGAAGAAATCGTAAAAACGTCCAAAACAGACCACATCCACCAGTACTCCATCCAGCGGGGCGCGCTGGTTGATGGTCATCTTGACCTGCGAGATGGCGCGCACGCCGGAAATGTCGCAGGTCCACCCGCCAAGCAAATGCAGGATGTTGCCGCCCTGATCGAAAAGTTTACGGCTGGCCTCGATGAAATCTTTGGCCGGGCCTTGGAACCAGGTGGCTGTCATCCAGCCATCCGCGTGCCAGACGGTTGCAAAACGCTCCCAATCCCCGGCATCGCGATAAATTACCCAATTCTCCACCGTTTCACGGATTGCAAGTCTGTCAGCGGCTAGATCAATCATGTTTGTTTTCCTCTATCCGGGATATTGTGATCCGTCAGCGCGATCCCGGCGCGCATTTCCTTGATGTCGACGGATAGTGAAAGATGACCTTTCTCGAAGCGCTGCCCGAAGGCCGCCTTGAGCACCTCCATTACCCGGCGGGCGGCCTCCTGCTGGATATCGACCGGGCGGCCCTCACGGATGAGCAGGCCAACGTGGACAAAAGCATAGGCCGGGTCGCCATCCGCAACCCGGTAATCCGTGTGGCGAACGGCGCGGCTCTTGATGCCCTTCAGGTTGACCGCACCGGTGGCGACCAGTTCCTCGTGCAGGCGCGCCAGCAACGGCTGGATATCGAACTCCAGGTTGGCGGTGTATTCGAGTGTCAGGTGTGGCATAGGTTCACTCAACGGGTGGTGTCCCATGCGAGTGGAAGGACGGGATCGTTGGCAGCCCCCAGGCCTGGCCTTTCTTGCGTTCCGCTTCGCTCCAGACGATGGGTTTCCAATCGGGCGCCAGCACCAGGCGCGCGCCAGAACTGGCGATCTCGAAGCGGTTACCGCCCGGCTCGTAAACGTACAGGAAAAACGTCTGCTGGATGGCATGTTTATGTGGGCCGGTTTCCATGAAAACACCATACTCCAGGCAAATATCCGCCGCGCGCAGGATATCCTCGCGGCTATCGACCGCATAGGTGATGTGGTGCAGTCGCCCCCTTGCCCTGGCCCAATCTTCTACTATGGCGACATCGTAGGTTTTGTTAGTCACAGTCACCCAGGCCGCCTTCTCCGAGCCATCATCGAAAATGACCTGTTCAGTCATGCGACAGCCGAGGGTTTCCTGCAAGAAAACCCTGCAGGCGCGCACATCCGCTGCCAGGATGTTGATATGGTCAAGCCGTCGCAGGGCGATGCCACGGTTTGGGAAGCGCGAAGCCTGGTTCTTGAGCGCCGGGCGCTGGTTTTCGGGCGGCTGGTACCACTCAGTTTCATAATAGATTTCCATCTTGTGTTCATCGGTATCGGTGAAACAATACGCAGGCCCATGTCCAACATTATCATCTTTCCAGCCTATGCCCAGGCTGGTTTCTTCCAACGCCGCCACCCTTCTTTCCAAGGCCTGCAGACTTGAAGTGCGAAAAGCATAGTGACCCAACCCGGGTTTCGGAGAGGCGGTCAGTTGCAGTGAATGGTGCTCGTAATCGTCCCAGCCGCGCAGGAAAATCGAGTCATCTTCACGACCGCTCTCAATCATCCCCATCACTTCCACAAAAAAACGCGCGCTTTCCTCGAGCTTCGGGGTCAATAATTCAACATGAGCCAAATGTGCCAGATCAAATACAGGTTCAGGATTCATGGGTTCCTCCGTTTGGTTCCGACAAATTCCCGCAGCCCATGCAGGTCGTATGTTATTTCACCGGCGGTAAGTTTCTCGCGCAGGTGCGCTTCCTTCTCGCAGCGGGCCTCGGCAGCTTTCAGTACCTCCTCCGCCCGCTCCTGCCGAACACAGACTCCTCCATCAGCATCCAAAATCACAATGTCGGATGGGGAGATGCGCGCCCCGCCAACGGACACCATGCCATTGAGTTCGCCAACCACGATCTTGGTTGCGCCTTTCACCCGTACGAAGCGCGTCCAAATTGGCAAACCGAGTTCGACCAACTCCTCGACATCCCGCACTGCCGCATCGATGAGCATCCCTGCCGCGCCCCGCACTTTGACCTGGGTCGCCAGCAACTCACCGACCAGCGCCACCGGGGCCGGTTCTGGCATGGTCAGCACCACCACCTCCCCCGGCTGGATGTGCTCGATGGCAGCATGCACCATCAGGTTGTCATCCTGGCCACACAGTACAGTCCGGGCTGGGCCAGCCACGTGGCTGCCGGGGATGAGTTGGATCAGGGGTATGTCAATCAACCCTTCGCGCCTCGAGGCTTCGTAGATTGTTGCCACGCCGAGTTTACTCAAACGCTGAAGTTTGGCGCTGTTCATAGGCTTTTCACCACCCACGGCAGCGTGCGCTGCATGGCTTCAGCATATTTGACCTCCCCCTGGCCAGAGATGCGCCGGGCGTGGTTGCCTCGCCGCGCGGCAAGTTCAGTGTAATAGGTTTGCAGGTAACTCTGGGCCTGCATCACACCCATCGCCTTCTTTTTAAGTTCCATGACGGGCGTGATGTCCACAAAGGTGTTGGGCATGAACTCGCACAACTCCGGCTGGTGCGGCTCGAAAAAGTACAGGTCGGGCGGGGTGATGTTCTTGAAGGCGCTCGCCACACCCGC
>JBFYSM010000245.1:0-3446 GCA_041301605.1 Chloroflexota bacterium
CTATCCGCCCAATCGGGCGGATTTTGTTTTATCGAAAGACTTGATAAGGCTTTCAACACGTGATAGGATACCCCAACCCGGCTGCCCGGCCGCGCAGGGAAAAGATCCTCCTGCCTGAGCAATCGCATGACCATGTAGCGCTATCAGCAACAGTCAGCCGTTAGCGGCTGGAGCGAAAAATCCGATCTGGAGGAATCTCGTATGAGCCAAGTTCGAAGCACGCAGCAACGTTTGGCCTGGTATCAGGATGCAAAGTTTGGCCTTTTCATTCACTGGGGGGCATATTCCGTTGCGGGGGTGGAAGCCTCCTGGCCGATCATGGCTCCGCAATTATCGGCCGCCATGTTCGGCACGCAGATCTCGATCGGGGAAAAGGAATACGTCACACTGCCTGCACAGTTCAACCCGGTGGATTTCGATCCCGATGAATGGGTGCGGCTTGCCCAGGAAGCCGGGATGCGCTATATCATCATCACCACGAAGCACCACGACGGCTTCTGTATGTTCGATGCCCCCGGCACGGATTACAAGATCACCAATACCCCCTATGGCAAGGATATTTGCCTTGAACTTTCGCAGGCCTGCGCCCGGGCCGGGATGCCGCTTGGCTTCTATTATTCGCCGCCCGATATGCACCACCCCGGTTACCGTGACACGCGCAAGCCGATCACCAAGAACTGGACCGGCGAGCTGAAGCGCAAGGAATGGGCCGGGTATCTCGATTACATGGAAAGCCACATCCGTAAACTGCTCACCGATTACGGCGATGTGGCCATCATTTGGTTCGACGGGCTGACCAATCACGGCAAGTATGACCCGGAACGCTTCCATAAGCTGATCCACGAACTCAGCCCGAACACCCTGATCAACGACCGTCTCGGCGATGGATACGATTTCATCACGCCTGAGCAGTTCATCCCGAAAGATGGCATCCCGGCCCGCACCGGCAAGCCGAACCCCAGCCTGGATCCCGGCGGGGATGGCTTTTTCAAGCTGGTCAATTCCCTGTCCACAACCCCCCTCATCGGCGGTTGGTTCCGCAAGCAGGTGGAAAAATACGGCGAAGGCGAGCTCGTACTGACCAAGGTGCACCAGGAGCCATATCCCGCGCCTGATCATTTCCAACCCTGGGAAACCTGCATGACGATGGGCGGTTCCTGGGCATATAATCCGGAAGAAACGAACTGGAAAGCGCCAAAACAATTGGTGCAAAATCTTGTCAACGTGGCCAGCCGGGGTGGCAATTACCTGCTCAATGTCGGCCCAACCCCGGGCGGGGCATTCCCGCCCGAAGCGGTCGAGCGCCTGCAGCACATTGGCCGCTGGATGAAGACATACGCCAAATCCATCTACGGTGCGATGTACACACCCCTGCATGGTCAATCCTGGGGACAGGCTACGCGTAACGGCGACAAGATTTACCTGCACATCTTCGAATGGCCCGCGGATGGCAAACTTGTGGTTGAACCCTTCCCCGGCCAAGTTCGGACCGTCAACCTGTTTGCGGGCGGGCCGTTGACCTTCAGCCAGAAGGGAGCACGGCTCGATGTCGCGCTGCCTGCCCAGGGCCCCGACCCGGATGTATCTGTTATAACTGTAGAGATCGATCCCGCCGAAAAAGGCTGGAGCGATTACTCCGCGCCGATCCCGGCCACGGTCGAACCGAAAAAATATATCAAGGATCAAGCCACGGCCAGTTTCATCATCAACGCGGTTCTCAACGGCGCGATCGCATTCTGCGCTTACAGTTTCTACGAACATTTCTCTTATTACGAGGTAGCGAAGGATATCCTGATCACGGTGTTCGTCATCGCCTTCCTGACATCGTGGATCATGGTCGGGGCGGCGCGCAACGAGTACAAAAAAGGTAACCTTGCCCTTCACCCGACCAAGCGCCGCGGGCTGCGCCTGCCGAAATCCGCATTCTTGCGCGGGCTGCTCATCGGCGCCGTTTGCACCATCGTTTGGGGCAGCCTCCTGAGCGGACTGGCCTATCTCGTCAGCCCGGCGGGAATGGGCAACTGGGCCTATGCTTTCCTTAAGACATTCTTCACTGGTGTGAGTGGTGCGCTGGCTTCGGCGCTCACCGTGTTGAGTGTGGTCGGCGATGAGAACAGGAGATAACCATGCAGCGTTACGGAAGTGTCATCAAACTCAAGCCTGAAAAACTGGAAGAATACAAGGAACTGCACGCAAATGTCTGGCCGGAAGTGTTGAAGATGATCCGCGAGTGCAACATCCGCAATTACACGATCTATTACAAGGATGGCTTCCTATTCAGCCACTTCGAGTACATCGGCGATGACTTTGCCGCCGATATGAAGAAAATGGCCGCCGATCCGAAAACGCAGGAATGGTGGAAGTTGACCGATCCCTGCCAGGAACCGCTGGAGACGCGCAAGCCCGGCGAGTGGTGGGCCAGCATGGAAGAGTTCTTCCACGCGGATTAATTGCAAAGGTGGTCGAGTAGGCGGCGGGTCTCGATACATCCTTCGAACTACTCGACCAACGCCGCCATATCGAGACCACCTGGCATAACTTTTCAACAAGGATGGAAATTGCTCTGCTCGCTTCTCGACACCTGCACTGCACCAAACGCAGTGCGGTGCAAGTGTACGTGCTTTGCACTACTCGACCAGCGCTCGCTCGCAATTACAAACATCAGTTGATTACTGTTTTTCCAAATCAGGAATATTTCATGAACTCTCGCGAACGTGTCCTTTCTGCCGTTGCTCACATCGAACCGGAGGGTGTGCCCGTTGACCTCGGAGCCACTCCCAGTTCGGGAATCTCCGCCATTGCATACGATAACCTGCTCCGCCACCTGCCGCTCAAGGACAAGCGCAACTGGGTCTATGATGTTGTCCAGCAGGTGGCGCAACCATCCGATGATGTGTTGGATTACTTCCGCATCGACACGGTCGATCTTGGGCGCACCTTCAACACGCGGAACGAGGATTGGTACGATTACATCCTGCCCAACGGCGGCACCGCCCAGCAGCCGGTCTGGTTCCGGCCGTGCAAGCAGGAGGATGGTTCGTTCCTGGCCTACAAGCCGGTTCCCTATCCCGCTGGGAGAGGGGATAGGGGTGAGGGAGAAGAACCCATCGCAGTCATGCCTGCGGCAACCTTTTCCTACGACCAGACCGTTTACCCGTTCATCGATGGTTATCCGGAGAAATACGAAGCGAACCTCGATGAGGCCATGGGCCGCATCCACTGGGCGGCGCTGGCGCATAGTCCCTGGGACCATGCCAGCGAAGATGATTTCTGGGAACAGTTACGCGCCAACGCCATCGAATTACGCGCCACGAGCGACCGCGCCATCGTGCTCTCGGCGGGATGCAATCTCTTCGAGTGGGGAACGTTCGTGCGCCGCCTCGATAACTTCATCATGGACCTGAAACGTGCTCCCGCCGAAGTGGAACGTTTCCTCGATGCGCTCA
>JBFYSM010000247.1:0-3550 GCA_041301605.1 Chloroflexota bacterium
CTGCAAAACTTTTAGGCACGCGCAAGCCGGATGCGACGGTATGGGCATTCAACCAGAAATCACAGAAGGATGCACCAGCCTGGAATGCCTTTACAACCGGCGCGCAGCCCTTGGCCTGGACAACCACCATGCGCGGGCGTTGGGTGTTTTCGAGCCAGCCCAGGGTTTCGAGCTCTGCAAAGGCTTTCCACATCCCGATCAGGCCGGTCCCCCCGCCGGTGGGATAGATGATGACATCGGGAAGAGTCCACCCGAAGGCTTCGGCCAGTTCATATCCCATGATCTTCTTCCCCTCCACCCGGTACGGCTCTTTGAACGTGGAAAGGTCGAACCAGCCCTCGGCGCGCGCCTTTTCCCCAGCCATGCCGGCCGCTTCGCTGATCAACCCATCCACCAGCACAACTTCCGCCCCTGCCATGCGGCTCTCGATGATATTGGCCTGGGGCGTATCCTTTGGCATGAAGATATGGGCCTTGATCCCCGCCCGGGCGGCATAGGCCGCCATGGCGCCGCCTGCGTTTCCGGCAGTGGGGATGATCACTTTTTGGATTCCGAGTTCCTTTGCTTTGGAGATGGCGGCAGTAAGGCCGCGCGCCTTGAACGACCCGGTTGGGTTGCTGCTTTCATCCTTGACAAACAGTTGGTGCGAAGCAATCTCTTCTCCCAGGTTATGTAAGCGCAACAAGGCAGCATCCCCTTCCCCCAACGAAACCACGTTACCTGGATCATATACCGGAAGGAGTTCATGCCATCGCCACAATCCGCGCGGGCGCTTGATGAATTCATCGCGGTCAACATGCTTTCTTACCGCTTCTAGGTCATAATTGGTCAAAAGGGGAGTTTGACAGTCCGTGCAATAGGTATTGACTTCGCCAACCGAATAGGCTTTCCCACAGGCGGAGCAGACGAGGTTTGTTACGAATGAGAAATCCACCGTACTCCTTGCTCTCTTCTCAGCAATAGATGCATGCTTGGCTGCCGCTGGGATGTACAAACCAAGCGAATTTCCGTTGATTCAACCTTGCTCTTTCGGAACAGATACAAAACCTTCCACGCGCGCCCGCAGTTCGTGGATATTGATGGGTTTGGACATATACACATCACAACCTGCGGACAATGCCTTTTCAGCATCCCCTTTCAATGCGTTGGCAGTAATGGCGATGATCGGTATGTAAGCCAGGGTATGCTTCGAGCTCTTGCGCAACCTGCGCGCCACCTCGTAACCGTCAATGTCCGGCAGGTTGATATCCAGGAGAATCAAGTGGATCTCCTCCCGTTCGGCAACGGCCACTCCCTCCAGCCCGTTCCTGGCCTCGAAGAGCGTATATCCCTGCGCTTCCACGACGCGCTTGACAAGGATCATGTTATCTGGATTATCTTCGATATATAGAATATTCGTTCCCATACACTAGCTCCTTATTATTCCACTTTGTCATCTTCGATGACCTGAACTACCTGCTCAATAAATTTCCGTGGAGGGAGTGACCCCTTCTGATAGACAGCCTCGATATGTCCGTTCAGACGTGCTCGTTCCTCTGGCGTGATATCCTTGGCGCTGACAACCACCACCGGAATGTCTTCCGTGCGTGGATCCAATTTCAATTCTTCGACAAGGCCAAAACCATCGATGCCGGGCATCATCAGGTCGGTGATGATCAGGTCGGGCAGTTTCTGCCGCGCCAGGGCCAGGCCTTCCCAGCCATCCCTGGCGTGGTAAACCCGATAGGCTTTGCGCCCTTCCAGCAGGCGCCGGATGAGCAGTGCATCATCATCATTGTCATCGATCAGCAGAACACTGGTTGTCTTTTCATCCAGGTTTTCGAGGGCAGCCTGCAACCCTTCGCGCGGTGCTGGCGCCTGCCCTTCGCTCAGGTGGACATCCACAGCAAATTGATCGCCAAGAACATGTTTCTCGACCGGGAAAGTGTGACCCGTGCAGTTGACCACCACGGTCTCCTCTGCACCAATGGTGCTGCTGTTTAGCATCTTTTCCAGGCCAGCAAATGCAACCGCGGCGGCAGGCTCCACAGCCATCCCCTCGCTCTTGGCAAGGGCGCGCATGGCAGCAAATGCCTCGGCGTCCGTGACGGCTTCCATTGTACCGCCATATTGCTGGGTCAAATTCCACAGGTAGGTGTAGGGTTTGCCCGGATCACCTGTTGACAGGATGATGATGCAGGTATCGGGGATGACGGGATCGGCAGTATCTTTCCCGGCTTTGAAGGCCTTCACCATCGGTGAACAGCCATCTGCCTGGATGATGGCCAGCTTGGGGATGCGGCTGATCAGCCCCATATGATACATTTCCTTGAAGCCCTGGTAAACCCCCATTGGGCCAAGTCCGCCGCTGACTGCCTGGATGTACCAGTCCGGTGCCTGCCAGCCGAGTTGCTCCACGATCTCGTAAGCGATTGTCTTCATGGACTCGCGCGCTGGAACTGAACTGGCCCCACGGTCCAGGAGCAGGTGACGGCGTTGGGCAAACTGGGATGCGATCTGCTTGGTCTGGTCGTAATTCCCGCTGACGCGGATGACTTCCGCTCCGAACAGGGCGGCCTCGCGCAACTTCTCCTGCGGGACGAGGCTGGTCATGAAGACCCACAGCTTGATCCCGGCCCGGGCACAGGCGGCAGCATAGGCGACGGCGGCATTGCCTGTAGATGCGATCACCGCTTCACGGATACCACCCTCGTTCATGGCTGCGACGGCCACAGCCGCCTGGCGATCCTTGAAGGAGCTGGTTGGACCGTAGCGCTCATCCTTGATGTAGATGCGCGCTTTGCTCAATTCTGCTGTGAAGCGTTGCGATAACCAGAGCGGGGTCCCGCCGGCAGGATACAGGTCATGGGCGGCCGGTTTCTCCAATGGCAGGATATCCTGGTAACGCCACAAGTTGGACGGACGCCCAGGCAGGCCGCGCAGGATCTCGCGTTTGAAGGCTTCGTAATCGTAGTGCGCCTCCAGCCATTGCGAATCACATTTCTTGCAGACCGCAGGCGTGAAAGGCTCATACGGCTGCTGGTTGCCACAGATATTACATTCGAGGAATTTGGGCATCGACATGGTTACTTTTCCGTTCTTTCGATGACTTCGGTGATGCGGGCTTCGATGGGGAGTTCCACATAGAAGGTAGAGCCCTCTCCCGGAACACCCGTGCTTTCGGCCCACAGGCGGCCGCCGTGCATTGCGATCAGGCGGCGGCTGATGGGCAGACCCAGGCCGGTGCCGCCAGCCTTGCGGGTGGTGGAGGTATCCACCTGCGTGAACTCCTGGAAAATTTCTTCCAGTTTTTCCGGCGGAATGCCAAGCCCGGTATCTCTTACGGTGATCAACACAGTGGCGCTATCTTGTTTCCCGGCGCGAATGGTGATCTTACCCTTGTCGGTGAATTTGATGGCATTATTGACCAGGTTGATCATCACCTGGCGTATGCGGGTGTTATCCGCATAGATTTCAACGTCCCGGTCGGAGTCTTCTTCGATAAAGAGTGAAATATTCTTTTCGCTTGCCAGGGTGGATGTAATGCTATTGACCTCCTCGAGCACATCCT
>JBFYSM010000249.1:0-4290 GCA_041301605.1 Chloroflexota bacterium
ATGAGCAGGATATGGTCGACCTGGCGCGCCTGACCGTGTCACAGCCCTGGCAGGTGCGTTTCATCGAGATGATGCCGTTCGGCGGCGCGACGGAATTGCAGTTGAACCAGGTGGTCACATCGGGCCAGGTCCAACAGCGCATCGAAGCCGCTCTAGGCAAACTGGAAGCCGCCAACGGCGGCCAACTGGATGGCGAGGCGCGGGTTTTCCGGTTGCCCGGTGCAAAGGGAAACATCGGATTCATATCCTCGATCACGCAGCCCTTCTGTACATCCTGTACGCGTGCGCGCCTGACGGCTGATGGCGTGCTGCGCATGTGCCTGTTGCGGGAATATGAGGTTGATCTGCTTACCCCAATACGAGCGGGTGCACCGCTGAATGAATTGCGCGAAATGATCCTGGATGCGGTCTGGAACAAGCCCTGGGGACACGGCTTGGCGGATGGTGAAGTGGTGATCAACCGGATCATGAGCGAGATTGGAGGCTAGATTTGTTCCGAGGCATCAAGGCAATCTTTTTCGACCTGGATGGCACACTGCGTTATAACAGCCCATCTTACGCACAGCTCTTCGATGATTATGTTTCCACCCTGGATGGCATCTTGAATACCTGGGATAACCGCCGCCGGGCCATGCGCTGGGAACACCATTACTGGGCCAGTTCACTGGATCTGGCAACCGACCGCGAAAAATTTAATGGGGATGATGAAGGCTTCTGGATGAACTACAACCGCCGCCGCATGATCGCCTACGGCTTTCATCCTGAAAAAGCGGCTGAACTTGCCCCCCAGGTTCAGATTCACATGGATAGACAGGAACCTGAGAATAAGTTGTTCCCGGATGCCATCCCCACGATCCAAACGTTCCGCCAGCGGGGGCTGAAAGTAGGGTTGGTTTCGAACCGCAGCAATCCCGTCCACGACCTGGTCGCTGAAATGGGTCTGGGCGAACACCTGGATTTTTACCTCATCAGCGGGGATGTCAACGCCTGGAAACCGGATCCAGTCATTTTTGGGCACGCACTCCAACGATCCGGGACCGCCCCGAAGGAAACCATCTATGTGGGTGATAATTACTTCGCAGATGTGGTCGGGGCGCGCCGGGCCGGCCTCCACCCCGTCCTGGTTGATCCCCTGCGCATCTTCGATGAGCCGGGCTGCCTGGTAATATCGAACCTGGCGCAGGTGATCCCGCTTGTAGAAAGTTGATGGCTTATGACCTGTTGATGCGTCTCGGCGGCAACCCGGTGCCGGGCGCCGACCTGAGCGAGGAAGCCCTGGCCCGCTACGAAGCCAACGGCGGCCGGCGCTCGAACTTGAAGGAGATCATGGCCTCTTGCGACATCGTCATCGCCACCACTGGGGCGCCGGGGCTGATCAAGCCAGATATGGTGCGCAAAGGGCCGGTCATCCTGGCGCTCTCCAACCCCAACCCGGAGATCGAGCCGGAAGATGCCCTGCAGACCGGTGTGTTCTTTGCTGCGGATGGAAAATCCGTGAATATTGTGTTTGGTTTTCCGGGCATCTTCCGCGGCGCAGTGGATACCTGTGCGCCGCGCATCACCCGGGAAATGCTGCTGGCTGCCGCCCAGGCGATTGCCGATTGCACACCGCCCGGTGACCTGGTGCCCAATCCGCTGGATAAGAAGCTGCACCAGGCTGTGGCACGCGCCGTGGCGCTCAAAGCCGTGGAACAGGGCCTGGCACGCGCCGAGTATGTGCCGTATCTGGATTAGGAAAACAGGATGGACAGCCACTAATCCTGTCCATCCTGTCTATCCTGTTCAAAATCTTATCTCGCTTGTTTCTGGCGTTTGAGCAGCAACGGCCCCAGCCGGTCCACCAGCCAGCCGAACGTCAGTTCGATCCAGGGGGCAATCTGCAGTGTCGATGGGATATAGATAACCTTGCGCGGGCGCAGCAGGAGCTTCCAGATCTGCCGGGCCACCACGTCCGAAGTGACACCCACGTTCTCGGTCGGGATATGCCCGCCGCCTTTTTGTTCGAGAGCGGTCTCGCAGAACTCGGTCTTGACCGGGCCGGCGCGCACCACGCTGACGTTCACCTTTGTGCCGCGCAGCTCGCGGTACAGCACGGTGGTGAACGCATCCAGGAAGGACTTGGTGGCGCTGTAGACCGCCACGCCCTGGTTGGGGAAACTCCCTGCGATCGAGCCGACATTGATGATGTGTCCCCGGTTCTTGTTTTTCATGCCGGGCAGGAACAGGGATGTCAGGTGCATCATCGCACCCACATTGACTTGCAGCATCTCGCTGGCTGTCTCCCAGGGCATCTCGGCATAATACCCATACCAGCCAAAGCCGGCGTTGTTGACCAGCACATCGGCATCACCCAGCCGGGACTCCACCTGTTCGAAAACATGGTTCCGGTCGGTCTCAGAGGCCAGGTCGGCCGCGATGACCTCCGCCTGTCCACCGCTGATCTCGATATCCTTTTTCAACAGGAGCAACCGTTCCAGCCGCCGCGCCACCAGCACCACCCGCATCCCGGCGGCTGCCAGTCGCCTGGCTGTCGCTGCCCCAATGCCGGATGATGCGCCGGTGACGATCGCAACCTTATCCTTCCAGTTAATGCCCATATTAGCGGTTGACAGATTTGCTGAAATGTAGATTGGCAGATTCCAGGAACCACTTCACCGTATCTCCAATGGATTCATACAGGTTGCGCGGCTTGTAGCCAAGTTCCCGCGTCGCCTTGGCATGGCTGATGTGGGAGTTGCTCTGCAACACTTCCAGCGAGTAGGGTGTAAAGCGCGGCTTGGAATGGGTCACACGGTAATACCAGGGCGTGAACCTGGCGGCGAACTCTGCCAGGTTGAACGGGATGCGGATGCTGGAGAACGCCTTGCCTGTCACTTCCCGCACTGTCTCCAGCAGGTAACGCACGGAAATCCGCTGGCCAGACAAGATGTAGGTTTCGCCTGGGCGGCCTTTTTCATTGGCGGCGATCAAACCATCCACCACGTCGCGCACGTCAACGAAATCATAAGCTCCCTCCACGTATGGGCTGGTGCGTCCCTCGGCCGCCTGGCGGATGACCTCGCCCATTTCAGAGCCGCGGAAGTCATACGGGCCGATCACGCCGGTTGGGCAGACGATGACCGTATCCAATCCGTCTTGCGCCGCTTTTTGAACCTCCAGGCTGGCTGCTGCTTTCGAGCGGTCGTAGGCACCGTACGGGTTGTTCGGGTCGAAGGGAAGCGATTCATCCATGACCACGCCGTGGGGGACACGTCGCAAAGCATGGATGGAACTGGTATACACCAGGCGCGGGATTTGGGTCTTGCGCGCCGCTTCCAGCACATTGCGCGTCCCCTCGAAGTTCACTTTCCAAACCTCCGGATTGCTGCCCGGCATGATGGAGATGATCCCCGCCAGGTGATAAACCCCCTGCATTCCCTGGAATGTCCTCAGCAGGGCGGGCAAATCCAGGATATCTCCTTCCACTTTCTCCACTTCCATGCCATCGAGTGGCAGGATGTTTTCCCCCGGCAGGATCAATGCCCGCACTTTTTCTCCTTTTGCCAATAATTTGCGTACCAGAACATTTCCGATGTGCCCGGTTGCACCAGTAACAAGATACATGTATTTTTACTCCTTTTTATCTACCAAGCTCATCCCGAACGGGGAGAAGGGTGATGGTTATTTTGCCAATCCATTCATGAGGATGTGCATGCTTTCTTTTGCGACCTTATCCCAATCCGCACCCTTCGGATCGAGCACACCTTGCAGGAACAATCCCACCGCCAGCGAAACGATCACCCTGGCGGTAATGTGTGGGTCCACAATTTTTATGGAGCCTTCTGTCATGCCATCTTCGATCAATTTGGCGAAGTATTCCTGGTAGTGCTGGTAAGGGGCGATGGTGGCCTGCCAGATAGTCTCGTCGCGGCTGGCTTGCAGCCAGAATTCCAGGAACATGGGCAATCGTTCATCAGCCGTGGCAAAAATGGCTGGCAGCAGGTCGGTCATTTGGTTCAACGTCTGCGGTACGGTTGCCTGCCGGATGGATTCCAGGCCCAGGTCGACTGTCTTCAGCCAGCCTTCGAGCAGTGCCAGGAACAGGCTCTGCTTGGTGGCGAAGTGGTGATAGAACGCGCCCTTGCTGACACCCGCCTCGGAGCAGACATCATCCACGCTGGCGGCGTTGTAACCTGCAATCGCAAACTGCCGCACGGCGGCATCCAGGATTCGGGCACGGGTCTCTTCACTGCGTTGTTGCATACTACTCCTTACAAAACCGAAAACATACCGACTGGTCGGTATGTTTAT
>JBFYSM010000313.1:0-7864 GCA_041301605.1 Chloroflexota bacterium
ATCTCCCGCTTGGGTGGAATGAGTAAAGCCACAACCTCTATGGGATGCTCAGTTGCTGGCCGACTGTCAATGTATAGGGCGAAACCAGGTTGTTGACAGCAATGATCGCTTCCGGGGAAACATCCCCAAATATGCAGGCAACTTTGTAGATGGTTTCATCCCCCAGAACCGTGTAGGTAGCGGGATGCGCACGCAGTGCCCGATCCCCTACGAAGGGGTTGCCCGTCTGTGGGATTTTCAGGGTGTAGCCAACCGGCAGGTAGTTCCCTTGTGAAAGGGCCAGGCCGTTCAAGTTCAATAATTCATACTGGTTGACATTGAACCGGCGGGCAATGCAGAAGGGGAATTCGCCCTTTATCAACGTGTATGTTGCCGGGCGGGTGACAACTGGGGTTGGGCCGGGTGTAGTGGGAGCTTGTACAATCACCGTTGGAGTTGGGGTGGGCAGATCAACCGACTCGGTTCCAGCCGGCAGGGGATTTTCCAGCGTGGATGTCGGTGTACTGGTCGCCTCGGCGATGCCACTTTCTGCCAAGGCGGTCTGTGTGGCAAAGGTCTGCAACTCGGCCATCACTTCCTCGGCTGCCGGGGTTCCAGAATCAGGTAGCGACAGAGAGAGGCCATCCTCCCCTAGCGTGGGCGTAGGGAGCACGTTTGGTGACGCTGAACGCTCACAGGCGCTCAGAACCAGCACAAGAACCAGGGCAAGAACGGGAACATACGAGAGTTTCTTTATCATGCTTGTCCTCCTCGATCCATCGGATCGATTGAAATGCGTGTATCAAGAGCGATACTAGCACAACCTTTCTAAAGCGTCAAGCGGTTATTGGTCGTGAAACCCTGGTTCTAGTAGGGAGGAAATTGGGGGTATGGGGCGGGCTTCGCCCGCCCCATACCCCCATATCTTTCCATCCATCACGGCAACTCGCAGAGAGCCAAAACCCCGTAGATGAAACAAAATACCAGATGTGCTAGAATCAAAACATGACCTCCCTCGCACGCATCGTTTTCATGGGATCACCGGACTTTGCGGTTCCAATCCTGGAAGCTCTTTCCAAACATTGTTCTATCCTTGGTGTGGTGACCCAGCCCGATCGTCCGGCCGGGCGCGGCGGGACCCTGAAACCGCCAGCCGTAAAAGAAGCCGCCCTCCGCCTCGGCCTGCCCGTCATCCAGCCTGAAAAGCTGCGCCAGCCTGAAGCCATGAACCAGCTCCGCGCCTGGACGCCGGATGTGATCGTCGTGGCAGCCTTCGGGCAGATCCTGAGACAGGATGTGCTGGAGTTGCCTCCTTTCGGGTGTGTCAATGTACATGCCTCCCTGCTGCCGCGCTGGCGCGGCGCGGCGCCCATCCAGGCTGCCATCCTGGCCGGGGATGCGGAGACCGGCATCACCATCATGAAAATGGACAGCGGGGTCGATACCGGTCCCATCCTCAGCCAGCGGTCCATCCCGATTGCCGGGGATGAAACCGGAGGATCGCTCTTCGGGAAACTGTCCTCCCTCGGCGCGGATTTACTAGTGGAAACCCTGCCGCGCTATCTCAGCGGCGAACTTATCCCGCAAGCCCAATCTAGCGAAGGCGCAACCTACACACCCACGCTCAATAAGGAGGATGGGCTATTGAATTTCACCCAACCCGCCGCTGCGCTGGAACGCCGCGTCCGAGCGATGAATCCCTGGCCGGGAGCGTACTTCGAATGGCAGGGAGGCCTGCTGAAGGTTCATAAAGCACACACAGATTTCGTTTTCACTTACATGTTCCAGCCCCCCGGAACGCGCACAATCCACTTGGGCCTGCCAGCCATCTATGGCGGCGACAATACCATGCTCGTTCTCGATGAAGTTCAGCCAGCGGGGAAAAAGCCCATGCCGGGCAAGGCCTTCCTGGCAGGCGCCCGGAATTGGTAACATTCTCCAAGTAAGATTGGATAATCTGAATGTGATTTGTAACTTCTCAATGACTTGGGGGGCGGGGGGGCGGCTTCGCCACCCCCCAAGTTATTGAGATGATACTGTGATTTGTTGTATAATATTTATGACATCATCCACCTAACAGAAAGGAGACCCAATGCCCGATCAACCGCAAGGATGTGCCCGTGTTACGGCCAAGTCGATGGGGGAGGCCTCCCCACCCGAACCTGTTTCCCAAACATCTGAACCAAAAAAGGAGATGACCATGACCGCTCGTGTGGGACAGAAAGCCCCAGATTTCCAGGCCCCGGCCTATTACCAGGGCAAGTTCACAACCGTAAAGCTATCCGATTATCTTGGCAAATGGATTATGGTTTGCTTCTACCCAGGTGACTTCACCTTTGTCTGAGCGACCGAAGTGTCGGCGGTCGCCGCAAAATACAAGGTTCTGCAGGAATTGGGTGTTGAAATCATCTCGGTCAGCGTGGACAGCCACTTCGTCCACAAGATGTGGAATGACAATGAACTGGTCAAGATGGTGGAGGGCGGTGTCCCCTTCCACATGGCATCCGACCAGGCCGGTAACATCGGTAAAGCCTTTGGCGTCTACGATGAGAACCAGGGCATCGAACTGCGTGGCCGCTTCATCATCGACCCGGATGGCATCATCCAGGCCATGGAAGTCCTGACCCCGCCGGTCGGCCGCAAGTTCGCCGAGACCGTGCGCCAGGTTCAAGCCTTCCAGCACGTGCGCGCCAGCAAGGGCACCGAGGCCACCCCGGCCGGATGGGAACCGGGTCAACTCACGTTGAAGCCCGGCCCCGACCTGGTGGGCAATGTCTGGAAAGTTTGGAAGCCGGATATGGAAAAGTAGTTTACTCTGCTGATAAATCCAATGGGCGCACTTTCGTGTGCCCATTTTTTGTGGAAAGGCAGAATCGTTATACAATATAAGGGAGATTTTTCATCCAGGAGAAACCTATGCCCAAGTTCGTAGCTGCCATCGACCAGGGAACTACCAGTACCCGCTGCATCCTTTTCGACCATGCAGGGAACATCGCCGCCGTTGACCAGAAAGAGCACAAACAAATATACCCACAGCCAGGTTGGGTGGAACATGACCCGCTTGAGATCTGGCAGAACACGCAAGAAGTAATGCGCAATGCGGCTGCCCAGATCGCCAATAATCAATCATCAATCATTGATGCAATTGGCATCACCAACCAGCGTGAAACCACCGTTGTGTGGGATAAAGCCACCGGGAAACCGGTCTACAATGCCATCGTCTGGCAGGATACCCGAACGGACATCATCTGCAATGAGCTGGCAAAGGATGGCGGTCAGAACCGCTTCCAAGCCCGCACCGGCCTGCCGCTGGCCACCTATTTCTCCGGCCCGAAGATCAAATGGATTATGGAGAACATCCCTGGGGTGCGCCAACGGGCAGAAAAAGGTGAACTGCTCTTTGGCAACATGGATACCTGGGTCATCTGGAACCTGACCGGCGCCCACGTCACCGATGTGACCAACGCCAGCCGCACGCTCCTCATGGATCTGAAAACACTCGACTGGGATGAAGAGATTCTCAGCATCCTGGATATCCCCCGTTCGATGCTCCCAAAGATCTGCTCTTCGTCGGAGATCTACGGCGCGGCGCGCGGGGCCATGGGGGGGGTGCCTGTCTCCGGGATTCTGGGCGATCAGCAGGCCGCCCTCTTCGGCCAAACCTGCTACGCTCCCGGCGAAGCCAAGAACACCTACGGCACGGGCTGTTTCATGTTGCTCAACACCGGTGAGAAACCCGTCCTTTCCAAAAACGGACTGCTGACCACGCTAGGCTATCGGATTGGGAATCAACCCGCCATCTACGCCCTGGAAGGCTCGATTGCGATTACCGGTGCTCTCGTTCAGTGGCTGCGGGATAACCTGGGGATGATCGAAAAATCGTCCGACGTGGAGACCCTCGCCCAGTCCGTGGAGGATGCAGGCGGGATCTACTTCGTCCCGGCATTCTCCGGTCTGTTCGCACCCTACTGGCGGTCCGACGCGCGCGGCGTCATCGTCGGTATGACCCGCTATATCAACAAGGGACACATCGCCCGCGCCGTGCTGGAAGCCACCGCCTACCAGACGCGTGAAGTGCTGGATGCGATGGAAAAAGACTCCGGCGTGAAGCTGACCGCCCTGAAAGTGGACGGCGGGATGGTCTTCAATGAACTGCTCATGCAGTTCCAGGCTGACATCCTCGATGTGCCCGTCATCCGCCCGAAGGTGGCCGAGACAACCGCCCTGGGCGCGGCCTACGCCGCCGGGCTGGCGGTCGGCTTCTGGAAGGATTACGATGAATTACGCACTAACTGGGGCAAGGATAAGGGATGGAAGCCGCAGATGGAAGCAACAAAACGCGAAGCCCTATACGCAGGCTGGAAGAGGGCAGTGACAAGAACGTTTGATTGGGTTGAGTGAGATCATGAGAGAGAACGCCACCAAAGCGTTCTTCTATATCCTCCTGTCACTCTGATTTGTGAGCAATGACACTGTTCGAGATCCGCTTGGTTTGCTAAAATGCTGCTATGGTAATCACGATGCAAATCTGGAAAATTTCACACCGGGTCTGAGAAAGCACACAGGGCGCTGGTCAGCGCCCGTGGCCTGCTTGTACGCCGGGATGTGACTGGGTGGTACGCCGCTAGGTTGTAGCAATTGCCTCCTCAGCCGCCTGCGCGTGCAGGCGGCTTTTGATTCAGGCCAGAAGGAGGCGCTTATTCCCAAGAAACAAATCGAAAACTTCAACCGGTGACCTTATGGTCACCAAAAGGTGTTTCCATTCCATATTCATTAGGAGAATATTCAATGCTCAACCGTTTGACCCGTTTCTTTGCCTCCCGTTGGGGTATCATCCTGACCGGCGCGGTTGTCGGTGTGATCGCCCCGCTCCTGCAAAAATACGGCAACCCCAAGAACATGGGCATCTGTGTGGCCTGCTTCGAGCGCGATATTGCCGGAGCCCTCGGCCTGCACCGCACGGCTATTGTGCAATACATCCGCCCGGAGATCATCGGTTTCGTACTCGGCGCGACCATTGCCGCCCTGATCTTCCGGGAGTTCAAGTCGCGTGGCGGATCTGCTCCGATCGTGCGCTTCCTGCTGGGCGTTTTTGCCATGATCGGTGCGCTGGCCTTCCTGGGTTGCCCCTGGCGCGCCAACCTGCGCCTGGCTGGCGGCGACCTGACCGCCCTGGTCGGCCTGGCAGGGCTGGTTATCGGTGTATTCATTGGCGTGTTGTTCCTGAAATCCGGCTACAACCTCGGACGCTCGCAGAAGACACATGCAGCCGCTGGCTGGATCCTGCCTTTGTTGATGGTCGGCCTGTTCCTGCTGCTGGTCTTCCGGCCTGTTTTCAGCGAGGGCGGCCCGATCTTCTTCAGCGAATCCGGCCCCGGCTCCCTGGCGGCGCCAATCCTGCTCTCACTGGGTGCGGGATTGTTGATCGGGTTCCTGGCGCAGCGCTCCCGCTTTTGTACCGTTGGCGCAGTCCGGGATGTGATCCTGATGCGGGATACCCATCTCATCAGCGGCGTGGGAGCCTTGCTGGTGGTGGCCTTCATCATGAACCTGATCATCGGTCAGTTCAATCCCGGCTACACTGGACAGCCGGTGGCCCACAGTGCCTGGCTCTGGAACCTTTTGGGTATGGTCCTGGCAGGCCTGGCATACACCCTGGCGGGCGGCTGCCCAGGGCGACAGTTGTTCCTTTCCGGTGAAGGGGATGGAGATGCTGGCATCTTCGTCCTGGGGATGATCGTCGGGGCGGGGATCGCCCATAATTTCTCGCTGGCAGCCAAAGCCGATTCCGTTACCGATGGCGTTCTGACAGTCGGCGGGCTCAGCCAGTTCGGGATGGTTGCCGTCATCCTGGGGTTGGTGGTTTGCGCCCTCATCGGCCTGACCATGCGCAAGAAGATTGCATAGGAGGAAGCCATGACAAAAATTGTTGATGCACGCGGCCTGTCCTGCCCCCAGCCGGTCATGCTGGCCAATGATGCCATCCGGGAGGGCGAGTTCCCCATCGAAGTACTGGTGGACACCGTGACTTCCCGGGAAAACGTTCTCCGCATGGCGAAGAGCAAAGGGTTGCAGGTTGAATTCATCTCTGACGGCGATGGGTTCAAACTGACCATCACCAAATGACCGCCTTGCCTGAACGACTGATTTACCTGGATAATGCGGCAACTTCCTGGCCCAAACCGCCGGAAGTTGCCGCGGCCATGACGGATTTCCTGGAGCGGACGGGAGCCAACCCCGGCCGCTCCGGCCACCGCTTGTCTATCGAATCGGCTCGCATCCTCTATGAAACCCGGGAACTGGTTGCACAATTCTTCAACGCCCCTGATCCCCAGCGGGTCGTATTCGGGTTGAACGTGACCGAAGCGCTCAACCTGGCCTTGCATGGATTCTTGCAACCAGGCGAGCATATCATCACTTCCAGCATGGAACATAACTCGATGATGCGTCCCTTGCGCCGTCTGGAGGAGCAAGGCATCGAGGTGACCGTCGTGTCCTGTTCCCCGCAGGGCTTTTTGGATCTTGCTGATGTGGAAGCAGCCATCCGCCCCAATACGGTCCTGCTGGCAATCAACCATGCATCCAATGTAACCGGAACGCTCCTGCCAATAGATCAGATCGGACATATTGCGCGCATCCATAACCTGCTCCTGCTCACTGATGAAGCCCAGACCGCGGGGGCATACCCGGTCGATATGCAGGCCGATTGCATCGACTTGCTGGCCTTCACCGGCCACAAATCCTTGTATGGCCCGATGGGCACCGGCGGGTTGATCATCGGTGAACGGGTGGATATCCAACGCATGACACCGCTGAAACAGGGCGGAACGGGCAGCCGCTCGGAGCGGGAAACCCAGCCCGAATTCGCACCCGACCGCTACGAAAGCGGCACCCCCAATGCCGTTGGCCTGGCAGGGTTGGGCGCCTCCATTCGCTGGCTGCAACAGCGCGGCATCGAACAAATCCGGGCACACGAAGTGGCACTTTGCCAGCACCTCCTGGGAGGGTTATCCGCCATCCCCGGCGTGACCATCTATGGCCCCCTGGATGCCGAATGCCAGACAGCTACCGTCTCTTTCAACATCGAACATATGTCGCCCTCTGAAGTTGGCCTGCGGCTGGATGATGAATTCGGCCTCCTGTGCCGGGTCGGCTTGCACTGTGCGCCCGCCGCCCACCGCACGCTGGGGACGTTCCCGGAAGGCACGGTCCGCTTTGGGCTGGGGGTGTTCAATACACATGAGGATGTGGACGCGGCCATTGATGCTATTCGCCAACTGTCAGGGAAGAAGGTAATATGAACGAAGCATATGCGGTCATCCTGGTACCTTCCACCAGTTATGCCATCCAGATCGAACGGTTGTTGCAAGGATCAGGCATCCTGTGCAAATTGATCCCCGTGCCGCGCCAACTAAGTTCAGATTGCGGTGTCTGTGTACGCATTGACAGGCAAACATCCGGGGATGCCTTGAAACTCATCCAGGCCGCCCAAATTGATTTCGAGGGCATGCACGAAATCTGACGGTATGGGCTACAATTGGGAGGAAACTTGGAGAGCCAACATGAACCGTAAAGAAATCCTGGATTCCCTGGAATCCCACTCCCCCACCGTCCTCATCGTCGGCGCGGGCATCAATGGTGTCGGGGCATTCCGCGACCTGGCCCTCAACGGCGTGGATACACTTATCATCGACCGGGGCGACTTCTGCTCCGGCGCATCTGCAACCTCATCGCGCATGGCACACGGCGGCATCCGCTACCTGGAGAACGGCGAGTTCCGCCTGGTGCGCGAAGCCGTGCAGGAGCGCAACCGCATGATCCAGAACGCGCCGGCGCTGGTCAAGCCGCTGCCCACCACCATCCCGATGTTCAAACTGTTCTCGGG
>JBFYSM010000324.1:0-5719 GCA_041301605.1 Chloroflexota bacterium
GACAACGGTGACATCACGGTTTTCGATTTCGATGACTGTTGCTATTTCTGGTTCATGTGCGACATTGCCTGCGCCTGGGAGGGTGGGATTGGCCGGGCGATGTTCCGCCCGCTAGCCGAACGGCAGGATTTTATGAAGCGTTACATGGAACACGTGCTGACCGGTTACACCCGCGAGAACACCCTGGGCGATGATTGGCTGGCGCGCCTGCCGCTCTTCCTGCGCCTGATCCAGATACAGGAGTTGATGCACTTCGCCCAATACCTGGATGAGCCGGATGAGGAAATCCAGGCCGGGTTGCGTTACAAGATCCACTGCATCGAAAACGACATCCCTTACCTGGGCTTTTTCGACAGCATTTTTTCACCGAAAAGGCCGTTCAAGTTATGAAAGGATTTCCCCACTTTTACCAGGAGATATGTGATGTTTTGCAAAATTCGCGGCACAAACGTATATTATGAAATTGTAGGTTCTGGTAAGCCGGTGCTCGTGGTACATGGTATGGGCGTGGATCATCGCGCCCTGAAAGGTTGCATGGAGCCGGTCTTTCGGGCCCGCAAGGATGAATGGATGCGAATCTATTTCGATTTGCCAGGGATGGGAAAAACGCCCGGCGCGGCTTGGATCGAAAATTCAGACCATATGGCTCAACTCATATCCATGTTCGTGGATGCCATCCTACCTGAAACTTCGTTTGCCATTATCGGTTACTCCTATGGCGGTTACCTGGTGCGGTCAATCGTTCACGAGAGGTCAAAGGATGTTAATGGGATGCTGCTGATCGGCCCTCTGGTCATACCGGATGATGAGCAAAGAGATATTACACCAGGCCAGGCACTATGGAAGGATGCGAAAACCCTGGAAGCCTTCGATCCCGAAACCAGGCAATTGCTCGATCTGTTCGTTGCCTGGCAAGACGAGAAAAACTGCCGCCGGTTCATGAAAGAATTGGGGGCGGGTTTCAGCTCTGGCGACGACCAGGCCCAGGCCAGAATCCGCGGCAAGAAGGAAACGTATGCCTTCTCATTTGACATTGATCATGATCCTGACCCATTCACAAAACCCTCCTTGATCCTCCTGGGACGCCAGGATTACCTGGTGGGATACCGTGACGCTTTTCGGCTGGTGGATCGGTACCCGCGAGCAAGTTTCGCCGTGCTGGATTCAGCCGGACATGCCATGCAAATCGATCAGGCAGCCTTGTTTGGTGCGCTGGTTGCTGAATGGCTGGATAGGATGAGTAGGGATTGGGAAGGTGGGTCATGAAAACAGTCTCCGTTTCCGACCGTCCTGAGAGTGTATGGGAGTCTGAACATTTCCGCCTCCACCCGCTGGCTGAGGGCGTGTATGCGGCCATTGCCACCGAACTGGGGGCAGGTTTCTCCAATGCCGGGCTGATCGACCTGGGAGAACAGACGCTGGTTTTTGATGCGTTCGTAAATCCCCTGACTGCCGAGGATTTGCTGGAGGCATCCATCCAATTGACTGGCCGCAAACCATCAACCGTGGTCATCAGCCACTGGCATCCCGATCACTGGGGCGGTTTACAGGTTTTTGGCGAATGTGCCATCCTGGCAACACATGCCACCCGCCTGGCCATGCTCCCACTCGCCAAGGAAATGGAGCAGGATCGCCAGGATCCATCCAGGATGGAACGTGAGCTCCAATCAGCCGAAAAGCGGCTGGCCGACGAAACCGATCCAGGCCAGCGCAGAAACTTGCAAATCGCAGTCTCCCGCCAACGGTATGACCTGCAAACCTTACCGACTCTCCAACCAACCCTCCCCAACCAGACCTTCGATGGAAAGATCGTTTTTCATGGAACAGTGCGTTCCGCCGAATTGGTCTCCACAGGGAGAGGGCACACAGAAAGCGATTGCATCCTGAGACTGCCAAAAGATCGAGTTGCCTTCATCGGTGATATCGGCTTTTTCCAGTCACAGCCCTTCATGCCGTATGGATTCCCGCCCGAATGGATCACTTTGCTCAATGACCTGGCGAATGGTAAAGCCAAAACCTTTGTCCCTGGACACGGCCCACTGGGGCGTAAAGCGGATTTGCGCCTCGAAGCGCAATATATTCAGGCGATGGAGAACATGATCCAGCAAGTGATCCGGCGCGGCGGCACAGTCAGAGATGCCCTGCGCGAGACCCTGCCGCCGCCTTTCGATGCCTGGCAGAAACTTGGACACCGATTCGAGGCTAATGTGCGCAGTTCTTTCAAACGACAAAGCCAACACAAGAATTGAGAAAAGCATTCTCCCAAGGAGCAAACAAAATGACTGAAGAACCAATCCCCGATATCCACTTCATGCGCATCACCTGTACAACGCTGAATCAGATCTGCGACCTGAGTGGAACGCTCTCCCCGGCCCACCGGCACATGGTGGCCGATAACGTCCGCTCGGTCGCGGAGGCCTTTTTCTCCCCCTCGGCCTGGATGCGCGCCATCTACGCCGATGAAACCCCCATCGGCTTTATTATGACCCACACTGGTTCCGATTACGAGGACGGCATCGACTGCCCGGGCGTGTTCCTGTGGCGTTTCATGATCGGTGGCCCCTGGCAGGGCAAAGGCTACGGCAAGCGCGCCCTCGAAAAACTCATCCAGCACCTGAAAGCGATGGGGATTCCCCTGCTCTACACCAGTTGCGGGCAGGGCGAGGGCAGCCCGGAAGGGTTCTACCGCAAGCTGGGTTTTATCCCCACCGGTGGTCATTACGGTGATGAAATCGAGCTGGTTCTGCACCTGGACACCTATCCGATCACTGTCCCGGTTATGGTTGATTCACGCTCAGAGGAAACCCAATGAGGGATTGATGATCACAACCCGCGAACTTAAACGAGACGAAATCGAAGAAATTTGGAACATTGACCGTCGCGAAGTGATCGAGAATGTTTATTACCTCGAGGACGACGCCCTGATCCTCAAGCCCGAGTATTACGATATGCAGGGCTGGCCTCGCGGCGAGGCGGAGCTATACACTCCCCTCCTCTACGAATGTTTCGACCGGGGCGGCTGGTTCTGCGGCGCGTTCGATGGAGCGAAACTCGTCGGTGTAGCCATCCTGGATAGCAAGTTCATCGGGAAGGATAAGGATCAGTTGCAGCTCAAGTTCCTGCACATCAGCCGGGATTATCGCGGGCAAGGATTGGGAAAGAAGTTGTTCGAGATGGCCAGCACCAAAGCCTGTGAGTGGGGCGCCCGGCAGATGTATATCTCGGCTACGCCCTCCAAAAACACGGTCAATTTTTACCTGCAATTGGGCGCCGTTGTAGCGAGCGAGCCTGATCCGGAACTGTTTGCGCTCGAACCGGAGGACATCCACTTGGAATGTAGCGCGTGAGCAGTGAAAATCTTGGCGTTCTCCGCGCGCTCTGCAGCGAAATAACCCTTTTGCACTTATCAAATGAAAAGCGTGTGTTCCATTTTCAGTTAGAACAGGTGGTTGAGTAGGCGACGTTCCCCAGTCGCCGTATCGAAACCACCGATTCCGGGTCTCGATACGCAGCAAAGAACGCTGCTACTCGACCCTCTCTTCCACCTTCAACTCAAATGGAATGCACCCAATCAAGACAAGGAGAATGTTATGCATATAGAACTTACCCCAACCATCCGTCAGGCCGTGGCGCGCGATATTGCCCGGCTGGCACGTGAAAAATATATCTTCCCGGAAAAAGGGCTGGAAACCGCCCAATTCATCGAAGCACAATTGGAGCAAGGCTGCTACGATGAGATCAGCGCTCCCGGCGAGTTGGCCGACCGCCTGACCGCCGATCTGCGCCGGGTATCGAACGACCAGCACTGGTTGGTCTCCTATGGTTCCACGCTGACCAGTGCGCTCTACATGGGAGAGGAGGAAGCGAGCGAGGAGGATATGACCCGGCTCAAGGAGAGCGTGCGCCGGGCCAATTTTGGCATCCAGAAGGTCGAACGCCTGCCCGGCAACATCGGCTACGTTGATTTGCGCGGCTTTGCCTGGATCGGCTTCCCCGGCGCGGGTGATAGCATCGTGGCTCTCATGCAGCTCCTTTCCCATTGCGACGCGCTGATCTTCGATGTGCGGCGGAACGGCGGCGGCGAAGTCGAAACCCTGCAAGTGTATATCAGTTATTTTGTCCAACCCGAACCCAAACTGTATGATTCGTTCTACTATCGCCCGACCAATGAAACCCAGCAATTTTGGACGATGCCCTATGTGCCAGGTAACCGCATGCCGGATGTGCCGCTGTATATCCTCACCAGCCGGGTCACCGGTTCCGGCGGAGAAGCGTTTGCCTATATCCTCAAGGGCATGGGGCGCGCTACGGTCGTCGGTGAGCCTACCCTGGGCGCAGCGCACACCACTGACATGGAAATCATCCAGGAGCATTTCCAGGTGGAATATCCCTCCGGGCGCTCGATCAGCCCCTTCACGCAGGGCGATTGGGAGGGCGTGGGTGTGCAACCGGATATCGCCGTCCCCCCTGAAGAGGCTTTGCAGGCGGCGCATCTGCACGCCCTGGAACGGCTGATCCACGGCTGCCAGGGTGACACCCGCAAGCGGGAACTGGATTGGGACCTGGAAATTGCCTGCAATTCCTATGCTCCCATCAGGCTGGATGAGGCGACCCTGGCGCGCTACGTGGGCCAATATGGGGATCGCACCATCGGGCTGGCAGGCGGCGCGTTGACCTACTCCCGGCAGGGTGGAGGCTCCTGGAGGCTGGTCCCCCTCGGTGAGAAGCGCTTCCTTTGCCCGGATTGGCTCAAGCTCGAATTCAACCTGGACGAGCATGGACAGGCGCTCTCGGTCCAGTTTGCCTATCGAGATGGCCGGCCTGGCCTGACCCTTCAAAAGGAGAATTGACATGAAGATTGAATTTCGACCCTATAACGGCGCGGAGGATTACCAGCGCATCTCTGATTTCCTCATCACCCACCACCAACCCGGCAACTCAGATGGCAACTGGATCGAACCCGCCTGGGAATATATGCACGCTCACGGGCTGCTCGATAGCGCCTCCTTGGGCAGGATTGGGATCTGGGAGGCTGATGGCGAGATCGTTGCCGTGGCGCATTACGAATGGCGACTGGGCGAGGCGTTCTTCCAGTTCCATCCTGCTTATCGCCATTTGCGCCAGGAGATGCTCGTTTACGTTGAAGCCAACCTGGCCGGGATTTCCCGCAAGGATGGTCGCATATTCCTGTGCGCTTATGTCAACGATAACGACACGGAATTCCAGGCCTTGGTGCAGGCACGCGGTTATACCCGGTACCCGGAGGGCGACCGCCCCGTGGCCCGATTCGAAATCCCTTATCCCTTCCCGCCGATCACCCTGCCCGAAGGATTCCGCCTGACAAGCCTGGCCGAGGACTGCAATTGGGTCAAAGTCAACCGTGTGCTCTGGCGTGGCTTCGATAACGAGGGAGAGCCGGAGAACACCCCCGAGGAGATCGAGGACCGGCGCAAGATGTTCGAAACCCCCAAGGCGCGCCGCGACCTGAAAATTGCCGTCGCCGCCCCCAATGGCGAGTTCGCCTCCTTCTGCGGGATGTTCTATGAGCCGACCGGGCGCTTCGCCTACGTGGAACCGGTGGCCACCGATCCGCGCTATCGCCGCCTGGGGCTGGGCAAGGCCGCCGTGCTGGAGGGCATCCGCCGCTGCGGCGCGCTCGGCGCAACAGTGGCCTATGTCGGGAGCGATCTGCCGGTTTATCAGGCTGTCGGGTTCAAGA
>JBFYSM010000327.1:0-5349 GCA_041301605.1 Chloroflexota bacterium
ACCATGCATTGGAAACGAGTGGATGATCTCATTGCGGGATTTACGGAAGATATTTACGGTGTGAGCAAAGGCCTGGCACGTTATCAGATCGTCGAGCGGATCGAAATGCTGGAATTCCCATCCCTGGAGGATGGCTTCCGCTACAACCCGGATACCTACATGGCCGTCATGCGCGGCGGCCGCCCCCACGAGCCGCAGGGGGTGGACTACCATGCCATCCTGACCGGGTTCAATGTCTTGGAACGCGTTGCCAGCCGTGAAATCGATGAAGTGTGGGTATTTGGCTTCCCATACGCCGGTTTCTACGAATCCATTATGGCAGGCAAGGATGCATTCTGGTGCAATGCACCACCCTTGTCAAAGGCATCCTCCTGCGATCGCAAGTTTGTCATCATGGGCTTTTCCTTTGAACGAGGCGTGGGTGAAATGTTGGAAGCATTCGGCCATCGCGCCGAGTCCATCCTCGAAAAGACGTTTTTAAGAACACAGGGGGATGCCAACCTCTACAAACGCTTCACGCGCTACGATCAGAAACATCCCGGCCAGGCAGAAGTGGGAACGATCCACTTCGCCCCCAACAGCGAAAAGGATTATGACTGGAACAATCACCGCATGGTTCCCAGCCGCTGTGATGACTGGTTCAATTTCCCAAAATTTCAGGATGTAACCAAGGATGTCAATTCCTCGGCATGGGGAAACGGAGATATGCGTCTTCATCACAAGTGGTGGTTGAATCACCTGCCCAAAGTGGCTGGCCGCACGAGTGGGGTGGCCAATAACTGGTGGCAGTATGTGATGGATCCCAATCTGGTCATACTGTAAAGCGATTGTAAATGTAAATCATTTTGGAAAACGGTAAACTTAATTCACCAGAACGGGAAGCAGACACGGGGAACCAGCCTCATTTTGCTTGTCTGCCCTCGTTTTTTCGCTATGCGTAAGTCTTTTAGAACTCACTCTCGGATTTGGCTTTGGATTGCAAACGTGGGGCTGCTGTCTGCCTTCACGGTTATTTTTGTATGGTTGCGTCCCATCATTGGTTCGTCAGCATCGATGCTTATGGTCTTACCGCCCACGGTGGCGGCATGGCTGCTGGGCGTAAGAGGGGGATTGATTTTTTCACTGGTTACTTTCATCATTTCAATTTGGTTGACGGTAGTTCTTGGCTTCGGCGACATAGTTAAAATCCTCATAGAAAATGGAGCGGCCATCGGGCTGTTAATACTGGGATTTACTTCTGTAACGGTTGGAAGTTTAGGAAGCATCCTTAGAAAACGTCGGTCGGAATTGGAAAAGTATCTACAACTGGACAAAGAGAGGAATAAGAATACTGAATTCCTCTCTTTGCTCAATGATATCCTTAGCAACTCCCTCGAAGCCGAGAACCTGGCGGAGATGCTGGATGTTTTGGTAAACCGAATGGGGAGATTATTCGATGCTGATAATTGTTTCATCACACGCTGGGATGAAGTCCAGCAGATGGCCATCCCAACCGCGGTATTTGGATCTCTTGAAAAAAGCGAATACCTTGCTACGCTTCCGAAGCCTGGTGAAATATCCCTGACCCGTTCGGTACTGGAAGCTGGCCAGCCGCTGGCGGTGGAAGATGTGCACCACACACCGCTGATCGAGGAGAATGTGGCGATGGAATATCCATCCCATTCTGCCCTCGGGTTGCCTTTGCTGGCCGGAGACCGTAAGTTGGGGGCCGTGATCCTGGGATTTAACACCCCCCGGCATTTCTCTGAAGATGAGATCGAGCGCGGTAAACTTGCAGCACGCGAGATCTCGCTGGCGATGGTAAAAGTGCTTGCAGCAGAAGAAGCTGACCGTCGCGCCCAAGAAATGGCAGGCCTGTATGAGGTTTCGCAGGCCTTCAGCCTGCATGGCGATCCGCGTGTGACCTATAGCCTGCTGACCGAGCGCTTGGCGAATATCTTGGGTGCAAAGATGTGCCTGATCGCACTGAATATCGCAGAGGCCAATGAAATATGTGCCCGGGTACCCGCTTATGGCCTGAGTGATGAATCGGCTAGTAAATTGCATTACCCAGCGGTGCTTGGAGGAAATATCTGGGATTTCAAGAAAAAAGATGTATTCAAGGCTAACCATCTGGCTGAAATTCCGGCGGAGTTTACAAAGATAGCTTCCGAACTCGCTGTGGAATCAGTTATTGTTGCGCCTCTATGGAACGCCAACCGGGACTTTCTGGGGCTGATCTTCGCCGCGAATAAACCTGGCGGCTTTCGCAGTAACGACGGTCGGTTGATGAAAATTCTTGCCAGCCAAGCCTCCGTAGTGATCCAAAATATGGAATTGCTTACAGCAGAACGTCGCCGGACGAAAGAACTGGCTGTTCTGCAAGAGGTGGCTGTTGCCACCACCGATGCAGTCAGCGAGAAAGAACTACTGGAACGTGTTTCGTTGTTGATTGGGAAGAATCTCTACCCGGACAATTTTGGAATCCTGATACTGGATGAAGTGGATGAGGTGTTGCAATCCCACACATCTTATTATGCAAATGACAAAGAAGTGCAACTTTCTGTCCCGATTGGCAAGGGGATTACCGGCCAGGTGGCCGCAAGTGGGCAAGCCATGCGGGTTGGGAATGTAACCGATATAAAAACATACATCCCACTCAATGAGCAGATCCGTTCAGAATTATGTGTTCCCTTAAAAATCGGCGATCACGTCATCGGAGTAGCCAACGCCGAAAGCGTCATCCAGAACGCTTTCACCCAGGATAATGAGGGCTTGCTGACAATCATTGCCAGCCAACTGGCAATGGCTATTGAGCGCCTGAGAGCCGAGCATGCCGAATACCGCCAGACAACCGAGATCATGCGCTCGAACGCATTGATCAAGGTTCTGGCTCAAGTGGGCGCACGAACTTCAGCCACACCGGAGTTGGATGTGATTGTCAAGACACTGGGAAGCGAACTATCCAAACTGGGGATGACCTGCATGGTGGCATTGGCAGAACCGGATGAACACAACTTCCGGGTTTATTACACATCCATACCGCGGCGGGTGACCCGATTGTTGGAACGTGTCAGCAAGCAAAAAATCCAGGATTTCAAGATTGACCCTGAACAACTCCACCCACTGATTGGCTCGGTTCGGGAACCAGTTATGGCCTTCGATCCAATTGCCATTGCCCGCCAGATCCTGGTGGATTTCCCCGCCAATGCGATTGAAAAATTCTTCCGCCCACTAGGGGTGACAGAAACCATGCCAGTATGTCAATTGCCCTTGATCTACGAGGAGAAACTTCTGGGTGTGCTCTGGCTGTGGGGGGAAGGCTTGCGCCAGAGCGACCTGCCAACCATGTCCATCTTCTCAATCCAGGTGGCGACTGCGCTCCAGAACGCCAAATTGATGTCAGAAGTCAAACGGCTGGCCATCACCGACGAGGGTACCAATATCTTTAACCGCCGCCATTTCTTCCATCTGGCTGAACAGGAATTCAGTCGATCCGGCAGGTACAACCACCCGCTGGCTGCCATGATCATTGATGTGGATGTGTTCAAACGTTTCAACGACCGGTATGGACACATTGTCGGCGATCAGGTTTTATATGCTATTGCGCAAACCTTGAAACAAAACCTGCGTGAAATCGACATCTTGGGCCGCTACGGCGGCGAGGAGTTCGCGGTCCTGT
Source organism: Chloroflexota bacterium (assembly GCA_041301605.1). GTDB lineage: Bacteria > Chloroflexota > Anaerolineae > Anaerolineales > Villigracilaceae > VGNO01. The sequence goes on from JBFYSM010000327.1 coordinate 3,662, forward strand.
TGCCAGTGACAGATCTGGCCGCTGCCCAGCGGGTGGCCGAACGCCTGCAAACCCGCGTCGCAAATACGAAAGTTCCAACGGATGCCGGCCCGTTGAGTGTCACGATCAGTGTCGGCCTTGCGATAAGAAACCAGCTGACCCCAACATTGCTCTCCCTGATCGATCTTGCCGACCAGGCCATGTACATTGCCAAGAATGCGGGGGGCAACCGCGTGGCAGCAAAATAAGCACAAATTGAACGTCAAAAACGAAAGCGGCGACAGGATACCTGTCGCCGCGTTGGTTTGATGATGCGATCTTAAAGCCCGGCAGCTTTCTTGAGCGATTGAGCTTTATCTGTCTTTTCCCAAGGCAGGTCGAGATCATCCCGGCCAAAATGACCATAGGCGGCCACCTGGCGGTAGATCGGGCGGCGCAGTTTCAGGTCGCGGATGATGGCGCCCGGACGCAGATCGAAGTGCTCGGTTACCAGCGCGGCGATCTTCTCATCGGCGATCTTCCCGGTCCCGAACGTTTCGACATTGACCGAGAGCGGGTGCGCCACGCCGATGGCATACGCGACCTGGATCTCGCAACGGTCGGCCAGCCCGGCCGCGACCACGTTCTTGGCGGCCCAGCGGGCAGCATAGGCGGCTGAACGGTCCACTTTTGTCGGGTCCTTGCCCGAGAAGGCACCACCACCGTGACGCCCCATACCGCCGTAGGTATCGACAATGATCTTGCGGCCGGTGACGCCTGCATCGCCCATCGGCCCGCCGATGACAAAGCGCCCGGTTGGGTTGACGTAGATTTTCAGGTCCTTATCGACCATGTCGGCCGGCAGGGTTGGCAGGATAACATGCTTGGTAATCAGATCGCGGATCTCCTCCTGTGAAATATCCGGATCATGCTGGGCGGAAATCAAGGCAGTGTCGATGCGCTTCGGTTTGCCGAAAGCGTACTCGACCGTGACCTGGCTCTTGCCATCCGGGCGCAGCCAGGCAAGCATGCCGTTCTTGCGCAGTTCGGCCAGGCGGCGGGTCAATTTGTGAGCCAGGTAGATGGGCATTGGCATCAACTGCTCGGTCTCGTTGCAGGCAAAACCAAACATCATGCCCTGGTCGCCGGCGCCGATCAGATCGATTTTGTCCCTGTCGCCATCTTTTGCTTCCAGGGATTTGCTGACGCCCATATCGATATCCGGGCTCTGGCTGGCGATGGCCGAAAGTACGCCGCAGGTATTGCCATCGAAGCCTTTCTTGGCGCGGTCATAACCGATTTCCGTGACAACTTTGCGCACAAGCTCGTCAAAGTTGACAAAGGCTTCTGTAGTGATCTCACCCAGCAGCATCACAAAACCGGTCTTGGTGGCGACCTCGCAGGCCACGCGTGACTGGGGATCCTGCTCGAAGCAGGCATCCAGGACGGAATCGGCGATCTGGTCGCACATCTTGTCGGGGTGGCCCTCGGTAACTGATTCGGATGTGAAAACCAGTTTGGGCGAAGTCATAAAGGTAGTGCTCATATGTTTAACCTCTCATAAAATGAAATTGCCCCTTCTGACGAGAAAGGGCAATTGCGCAGATGCACGGCTGCCCTCCCATCTTCCAGAATATCTATCTGCCGGAATTGGCACCATGCTAAGCGCAAGCGCTAACTGGTTGCCGAGGCTTCATCGGGCCGGTCCCTCCGCCTCTCTGGATAAGAGT
>JBFYSM010000362.1:0-5473 GCA_041301605.1 Chloroflexota bacterium
AGCGTTTCTGGTTATCCTTGCGCCGCCTGGCTTTTATGATCGGCCGTGCCATTGAACATCTCTGGGGCATCAATGATGTGCTCCAAAATCAAACTTGTGTTTTGTTTTCGTGATCTACTGATTATAAATAAAAAATCCGCTCCGAACCTTATCAGGAAATTGCGGTTCTGTTAATCCACCAACAGGGGGAATCAAAGGAACCCGGTCAACACCGGAGTCCATGCTGCAAATGTAGGGCAAATTTATTTCGCCTTACACTTTCCAGACACCCCCCTCATCGTTTTTTTTACCGTTGCAACATTTCCCCCAGTTGCACCAGGGACTGGATATCGGCTGCGGTTTTCAGGTGCACGCCGCGCATTTCGATGGTCAATCCCTCCGAGGTGCGTTTGATCAACAGCGGCTGTCCCTTCCATGCCAGCAAGGCCGACATTACGGATGGAGTGATGAGCTGCTGGGCATCGACGGGGTTCTGCGCCCAGAGCATATACCGGCTGCGGAAATCCTGGCTCCCCACCGGGACTTCCTTGAGATCTGCCGCTTCCTCGCCGAGCGCGAGGTGCAGTACCTGGCGGATGAGCATATCGCCGACACTGCCGAGGTTTGCGGTGGAGGAGCGCACCCCAAGGAACAGGGTGCTGCCGGGAGCATCGGCATGCCAGGTTGTGAGCATCGAAATATCGCTCGAACCGGGGCTAGTCTCCCTGCCGCTGGAACGGGAGATGGATTCGAGCGTCCAGTGGGGGGAGGCCAGGCGCATTCCCCAGGTCAGCGGCTCGCGGACAGATTCATATTTCCAGCCGCGTTCGGCAGCCATCTGCATGATCTTCTGTTCGTTCCCGGCCTGTTTGCGGCGGACGAGGAAAAAGATGATGCCACCGATCAGGAGAAAGGCGGCGAGGACAAGCAGGTTGAACGTGATGTCATCCATAAGTTTTCCCGCCATCAACCATTGGCAGCCAGGGGCGGTTCGGTTGCATCTTTAATAATCTGGACTTTCGGGTTTTCATGTTTTTCTCCTTCTTGCGTCATTGCGAACCCCGCAGGGGTGAAGCAATCTCCTGTTGACATTCGTAAATATCGGTTTAGTCGTGTCACTCTCCCGAAGGACACCGGGACGGTGTCAGGGAGCGTTTTCAGGGACTGAAGAATCCGTTCGTAAAACGAGCAGGTGCTCCGCTTCCATCAGCATGACAGATCCTCCGGGGCGGTTTCGATCCCACCCCGGAGGAACACATCGAAGATACTATGGAACGAACTGCAGCATCCCGCCGCCATCGAAGTTGGAACCGCCGCCGCCGATCCAGGTCGCGCCGAACAGATCGATATGCAGGGCAGAGATGTAGTTGGTCAGTAGGCCGTCGCGGGTGGAGAGCAGGGTCCATTCCGCCCAATCATCCGAATAGAGCAGGCCCTTATCGGTGCCAACCCAGACAACCCCGTAGGGATCAACGGCCAGGTTGGTCAGGCGGGCCTCGCTGAACCCATCCTTCAGGAAATCCACCAGCACTTCGACCTGGTTGAAATCGTAACGCGCCACGCCGGTGAAGGTGCCGATAATGAGCGCCCCGTTGGCATCCAGCGCCAGGGCGCGGATGTATTTGTTGGGCAGTTCGGTACTATCCTTGCCGAACACCACCACCAGTTCGCCGTCTTCGTACTTGGCAAGACCCTGGTCGGTGCCGATCCAGACGGTGCCGGTCAGATCAGTCACCAATGCCTGCACGTTATCGCCCGGCAATCCTTCAGCGGTGGTCAGCTTCATCGCCTGGCTGCCGTCCGGATTCAGGACGATGATGCCCTTGCCGTCATCGCCGAACCAGGCCCGGCCTTCTGCGTCGACCGTCACGGTGTAGTATGAGTAGAGATCCTCGAACGAGCTCCATTCGCCGTCCTGATAGCGGCTGGCGCTGCCGTTGATGACCGCCACCCAGGCCGTGCCATCCGCTGCAAATGCGATGCCGCTGGCCCAGTTGCCTCCCAGGCCGGTGGTTTCGCTCGTGCGGAAAGTTGTCCAGGAGCCGGCTGGGTTGGCCGGGTCGAGCACCTGGATCCCGGCGTCGGTTCCCACCCACAGGCTGCCATCCGGGGCGGTTGCGAAGGAATCCACGAAGTTGCTCACCAGTTGATCATCGGTCTTGAAGGGGCTGGCAGAGCCGTTCTTGAACATATACACACCCCTGCTGGTTCCGTAGATCGGCATGCCATCCTCAGCCAGGGCGAGGGCCAGGATGGCCTGGTTGTCCATCTCCTTGAAATCCACATCACAGGCGGCGGTGGCCGGGTTGAACTGGCACAGGCGTCCGCTGCCCAGTGGGGCGGTCACAACCCAGACCTTGCCATCGGCAGCGATATCGATCTCATTGATGTCAGCCAGTTTCGCAGCACTGTCTGCACCGAAGAGCGTCCATTGACCGCCTTTGAAGGATTGGATACCGCTCGAAGCGCCAACCCACAGGGTCCCATCCTTGGCAAATGCAAGCGCATAGGCGCGTTCATCGGGCATGCCATTGGCGGCGCTGTAAGTGTTCACGGAGCCATTGGAGATCTTGGCTATGCCCTTGTAGCCGCTGGCAACCCAGATATCCTTGCCATTGACGGCAATGTCGGTTACGGAATCCCATAGCAAACCTTCGTTTTTTGTGAAGCGCTGGAACGCGCCCGTCCCCAGATCCAGGACGCCCAATCCGTAGTAGCCCACCAGCAGGCGGTTGTTGGCCTGGTCGCAGTAGATGCGGTCGATCTTGCTCCCGTCCACGCGGCTGTCGGATGGGAATAACTGTCTGGCCTCCCACAGCCCGGTGTTGGGATCGTAGATGCTGACCCCGTTCAACGTGCCGACCAGGATGCGCGGTTCGGGGATCTCGCAGTAAGCGATGCTGTAGGCGCTGACGTGGTTCATGCCATCCAGCGGAGTGTAATGCATCGAATACCCGCTATCCAGCCGCCAGGTGACCAGCCCGCCAAGCGTGGCGGCATGCACGACGCCGTTATAGAACACCAGGTCGCGCACCACGTTGGCATTGACGAAGGGATACCAGCCGGGTTCCAGGCCCGAAACCGCCGGATCGAGAGGTGGTTCAATGATTTCATCGGGATCTTCCGGAACATCCGGTTCCGGGGATGCCGCGACATCGGTCACGGCGGGTGCGGGGGTTTCCTCGGTTGTCTGTCCGCCAAGGCCGCAAGCCAGCGTGGAAAGAACGAGGACGAACAGGATGAACAATGGGGTATGTTTCTTCATGTTGCAAGCTCCTTATGGTTATGATGGAATTCAAAGTGATCAGCGGGTAATGTCGATCTTGTTCCCTTAACCTCCTTTACCGGTTCTATCAATGTCAGCATCTTGAGACAGTTCTCGCGTCAGGCTCTCGATCAGGTTCACCATTTCATCACGGGTCGCGAAGGGATGCGAACGCTGCGTGAGTGCATCCACCACCCAGCCGCGCAGGACGTCATTGGAATCCCGCCAGCAGCGGATGATCAAGCTGTAGTGGTGTGATATGAGGTCAACCATCTGCCCAACTGTACATCTCCCCTCTCGTTTCGTTCTCGTGGGTTTGTCGCAATAATTTACGAACAGATGCTGTTCAGGCCAGGCCGTTGGATGTCCCTGTGCTTACTTCCCCGGATCATCCACTCCAATCCCCTTGTTCTTCCAGGTAACTGATGTCGCGCTGGACCGTGCGCAGGCTGACCTTCATCATGCTGGCGATCTGGCCCAGCGACGGCTCGCCGCCCTGGGTGCGCGCCTCGCGCACGATGCGCAGGAGACGGGCGCGGCGCAAAGAGAGCGCTCCGCTGGCATTCTTGAGGGCCGCATCCGGCGCTCCCGCATCCACCGTAAGCGCCACCCGGACTGGTGAACTGCCGCGTGACGGGAGGATGTGCGTCTCCACTTTGGGGTTGGGGGCCAGGCCGCGGGCATACACCTGGTCCACCAGGTGGCGGACGGTTGGGTCGCGCCGAAAGAAAGCCTGCCGGGCTTCGGGATCTTCGATCTCGGCTGCGTAGGTCAGAAGGTTTTCATATCCGCGCCGGAAGTATTCATTGGCATCCTCTTGCTGCCCAAGCGCATCCAGCACCAGGGCATGGGCATAATAGATCTCGGACGCAATATCATACAGTTCACTGCGCATCATCTCATCCATTGCGCTGGTGGTATATTCGATCGCTTTCCGAGGATCAGCCAGTTGCAGGTAGGCCAGCCCGATATAGCCATACAGTTCCGGGATGTAATCCGCCTCTTCCAACTGCTGGTAGATCGGGATGGCCTTTTTGCAGGCTTCGATGGCGGCTTCCGGTTCATTGTTTAGCCAGCAGATGTATCCTAACATTCCATAACAGGAAGCAACCCAGCCCAGGGATTGGTGCTTCTGGAAAATCTCAAGCGCCTGCCGGCCAAGTATCAGGGCTTCATCCAGGTTGGGGGGTTCGCACAGTGCCAACCCAAATGCCAGGTGGTAGGTATTGCGAGCCATGCCCTGCTCATCTTTCAGGGTTGCGAGGATGTCGCGCGCCTGGCGGATTTCCAGGATGCTCTCCTCGTTCCGTCCCTGGTAAGCCAGAACGATGGCAAGGTTCTGGAGGGTTTCCGCCTCCTCCCGCTTCATCCCCAGGTCACGCGCGATGAGCAAAGCCTTCTGGTAATGTTCGATGGAAAGCCGGTACTGCCCCGTTTGTTGATATGCAATCCCCAACTTGCCTTCCACCCGGCATAGCAGAGGGCGGAAACCATGCTCGGAGGCATAAGCGGCCGCGTGGTGGTACGTCTCCAGGGCATCCCGTTCGAATCCCTGGCCGACCTGCAAATTACCTTTGAGCAGGAGGCCCCGTCCCAACAGGTAAGGGATGCTCTCCTTTTCCGCCTGCGTGACAACCTGGTTGGCGCAGCGCATGGCTTCCAGGCCATTCCCGTTGCGCTGGAAGGCTGAACCCTGGTTAGCGAGCAGGAGCATTTCAGCAACCCGATCGTTTTGGCGATGGGCTTCCAGTATGGCAGGCTTGCACTTCGGCAATACGTCCGAGTACTCCTTCAACTCCACCAGGAGGTGGATCTGTTGCACGGTAATGCAGAGGGGGATAGCGGTGCTGTATTTTCCCAATAACTGCCTGGCAAGTTCGTAATCGCCGCGCAGGATGGCGTATTCCGCTTCGAGGCTGTCTGCTGCGCCAGGCAGCACCCCCTCGTGATTGTTCCTCAAGGCCTGGATGTAACCTGGCAGCGCATCGAAATCCCCTCGCCAGAGCGCTTTCTGGCCGCGCCGGAACAGGTCACTGGGTGTATCGGTGATCTCGGTTTCCAGCGAGGGCGCTGGTCTGGAAATCGCCTGGGTGCGGATGGCCTGGATAATCTCCAGCGTGGCGGGTTCAGGCTCCAGATCCATCTCGTTCCTGAGCATCACCTGGAATTTGTCGAATGTTGCCAGGGCGGCCCCGCGCTGTCCGATGGCCTGGTACGTGCGCAGGAGGT
>JBFYSM010000415.1:0-6479 GCA_041301605.1 Chloroflexota bacterium
AAGGCACCGAGGCTGAAGCATCGGAGTTGTTTTTCCATCACCACAAACCCGCCTGGTTCCGGAAGGAGATCCAGCGGCAATGCCATGCCCGCCTGGCCGTCTGGCGCAGCGTCAGCGTTGCCTTCCTGCGGCGGGTCATCCATGAGAAAGCTCTTGGCCGGCAACTGCTGACCCTGATCTACACCCTGGAAAATGCCCTGCCCGGTTTCTTCGGCAGGGTTGGCGCTTACCCCATGTTCACCCTGAATAAACCGGAAGTGAAGGTGGATGCACCAATTACCCCGGGAGAAGTCAGGTGGTAAGCGATGCTCGAGCCTGAGGATTTCAGAGTCTTCGAGAACAGGCCTTGTCAACGCGAAAAGCGCGAACACTTGCGCCTGCATGCAAGTGCAGGTGTGGGGCGAATTTCGCGAACATTGTTATAATTTCGCGGCTTTCGTCCCGTTCGCGGAATTCGCGTAAGAATCACCCCTTCGATACGATCACCAACCAATCCTGAATCCATCCATGGAAACCATCACCTACTCCCTCCTCAATGGCCAGGATCGATCCGACCAATATTATCAAGATGCTGCTACTCTTGCAGATGAAGTTCTTGCGGAAGCCGAGAACCGTCTCTCGCCCCTGTTGGAGGTTTTCCATGAATACACATCGCACTCCACAGGGAAGACCGATGGGACGCAGTTCGAACGCATCTTCGAACTGCTCACCCTCGGGACTCTGTGGCGGTTGTATGCTGGACAAGTCCCCAAAGTTAAAGCAACCCAACAGCGCCTGTTTCTCTGGCTGACCGCCCTGCGCGAGAAAGGCGGGCTTACCAAAGCAGCCGCCGATTTCCTGCGCAGCATGTTGATAACCCTGTTCTTGAGGCCGAAACAGGATCATCCGGGCGGCACTGTATCCCCGACCCTGGCGGTGATGGAATGGCTTTTGAACTGGCTCCAGGCCACCAACGACTTCGATGAGGAAGTCCGGCGTTTGTCTGTATGGCATGAATTCCTGAGTGGGCAGCCTACGGAAGGCGTGAAAGGGTACCTGAAAGAAATCGTTGAGTTCTGCGCCTGGTTCGAACGGCGCAGCGAATCGGTCCTTGGCCGCTATACGCCCAACGTGGAGAAGTTCCTGACAGAAACCCATCCATCCTACCGCTGGCGGGAAGATTTCACCTTCTGCGGCCGCCGGCGGGTCGAATACCACCTGAACATGGTTGGGACGGAACTCCTCAACCGCACCTTCCGAACTTCCTTCCTGTCGACTGAGCGCAAGATCGTCATCGTCCCGCCCTGCATGCGCCTCCAGCCGGAGCAGAAATGCAAAGCCAAGGAGACATCCTTTGGAGCTTTATGCGCCTCCTGCACCCCCGCCTGCCGGGTGAACCAGTTGACGAAACTCGGCCAGAAGCATGGCTTCCAGGTGTTGATCATGCCGGACGAGTTATCCGTTTTCTCGGTCGGGTCGGATCAAGCCGGGCGCGGGGATGGGATCGGCGTGGTCGGTGTTGCCTGCGCCCTGACCAACGCCCCCGGCGGCTGGAAGACCGAGCGCCTGGGCGTCCCGGCCCAGGGGGTCCTGCTCGATTATTGTGGTTGCTCCTACCATTGGCACAAGAAAGGCATCCCAACGGATGTCAATTTTGGGGAGGTACTGGAGGTGGTGGGTGAATGTAAGTGATGCGTTCATTTCGCATGTCACTGCGAGCGAAGGTCGAGTAGGCATGTTCTTCGCCATATCGAGACCGAGCGAAGCAGTCTCCCCTTTTGCAAGGAGATTGCCATACTCCGCTGCGCTTCGTTCACAATGACAACCCTTACTCGATAGCACTATCGAAACACTTCTGCTGTATACAACATCTCCCATCTGTGGTTAAATACCCCCTGCAATGGATACCAAAACCCTGACTGTTCTCGAATACCCCAAGATCCTCGAGCGCCTGGCCGCCAACTGCGACTTTTCCGCCTCGGCGGATTTGGCGCGCGCCCTGCAGCCTTCCACGAGCAAAGATGAAATCCTGCGCCTCCTGGCAGAGACCAGCGAAGCGCGCCGCCTGCTGGATACCACCGACGCCACCATCGGCGGCGCCCACGATGTCCGCCAGCCGGCGGACCTTGCCCGGCATGGCGGCGTGCTGGAAGCCAAGGAACTGCTCGATATCCAATCCACGCTGATCGCCTGCCGCACGCTCAAAAGGATCATCGAGAAGAATGCCGAAACCTGCCCGCGCCTGGCTGAGATCGCCGTATCCCTGCCCGATGCGCAGGGGTTGATCGAACTCATCGGGCGCACCGTTTCCGAGAAAGGTGAAGTGCTCGATTCGGCCTCGCCCCGACTGGCATCCATCCGTAATGAAGTCCGCGTGGCCCATGAACGCCTGATGACCCGCCTGCAGCGCTACCTGACCGACTCGACCGTCTCGCCGATGCTGCAGGATGCCCTCATCACCCAGCGCGATGGCCGCTACGTGATCCCGCTGCGCTCTGAGTTCAAGGGACGGGTCAAGTCCATCGTGCACGACCAATCCTCGACTGGGGCAACCCTGTTCATCGAGCCGCTGGCGGTGGTCGAACTCAACAACAGCTACCGCGAACTGCAACTGGCGGAGCGGGATGAGATCCGGCGCGTGCTGGCCGAGCTCTCGTTGCAGGTTGGCATGCAGGCCGAGCCCATCACCTGGGGCATCGAAGCCCTGGCAGAGATCGACCTGGCATTCGCCAAGGCCAAGTACTCAACCGAGATCAACGCCAGCGAGCCGGTCATCTTGACGACGAACGACGGACGACGGACGACCGAAGCCAAGCGGCCTTCCCCTGTTATCCGGCTCAGCCAGGCCCGCCACCCGCTCCTGGACCCGGAAACGGTTGTGCCCATCGATGTGTTGCTCTCCCCGGAAACCCGGTCGGTGGTCATCACCGGCCCCAACACGGGCGGCAAGACCGTGTCGCTCAAAACGGTTGGCCTGCTGGTACTGATGGGCCAATCGGGCATGCACATCCCGGCCCAGTCCGGTTCGGAACTGCCGCTCTTCGATGCCATCTATGCCGATATCGGTGATGAGCAATCCATCGAACAATCCCTGTCCACTTTCTCCGGCCATATCAAAAACATCATCCAGATCCTGAAGGTGGCTGATGAGCACTCGCTGGTCATCCTGGATGAACTGGGCGCCGGCACCGACCCGCAGGAAGGCTCGGCCCTGGCGCGCGCCATCCTGACGGATCTGCTGGGACGAGGTGTAGCCACGTTTGTCGCCACCCACTACCCGGAACTGAAGACTTATGCCCAGGTGACTCCCGGCGTGGTCAACGCCTCGCTGGAGTTCGATATCCGCACGCTGCGCCCGACCTATAAACTGACCATCGGCCTGCCCGGGCGGTCGAACGCCCTGGCCATCGCCCAGCGGCTCGGCCTGCCGGAGGAGATCCTGGCGGCAGCCCGGGCCGAGGTCCCGGCGGATGAACTGCGCACCGACAAACTGCTGGATGACATCCAGCACCAGCGCAGCATTGCCTACAAGGAACGCCAGAAGGCCGAGAAGGCGCGCATCGAGTCCCACCGGCTGCGGCGCGAACTGAGCGAACGAATGGACAAGATCGACGAGGAACGCCAGGCCATCCTGGAAAAGGCCGAGGCGGAGGCCGAAGCCCAGATGGAGGCGCTGCGGGATGAAATCCAGGAACTGAAACACCAGTTGCAGCGGGCGCGCAAGCCGCTGGAGGAGATAAAGAGCGTTCAAGAAAAGGCCGAAGTGTTGGAAGAGAAAGTAGAAAAGACAGGCAAAAAGCAAAAATCAAAAGGCAAAAGGATCACTGGTGCGCTGCAAATTGGGGACAAAGTGATCCTGCGCAAGTTGGGCAGCCAGGGAGTGATCACATCCCTGGCGGAAGAGGATGTCGAGGTGCAGATCGGCAGCCTGCGGGTGCGGGCGAAACTGGATGAGATCCAGCGCAAGGCCGAGAGTGAAGAGACAGAGGAAAAACAAGAAACAAAAAAGCAAAAGGATACAGCTTCTGCTTCACGCATCTCCACGCCTGCGGCCAAATCCCCCGGCATGGAGATCGACCTGCGCGGCCAGACCTCCGAGGAAGCGCTGGATAACCTAGAACGCTACCTGGACCAGGCCTACCTGATTGGGATGCCGTTCGTGCGCATCATCCACGGCAAAGGAACCGGCAAGCTGCGCCAGGTGATCCGCGCTGCGCTTAAAGACCACCCCTATGTGAAATCCTTCGAAGAGGGCGGAGACAAGGAAGGCGGTGAAGGGGTGACGGTGGCCAAGATCGCGGCTGGTTAGGTGATAGCTCGCGATGTGCGTCGCACCAGACTCGTTGGGAAAATCCCGTTGAACGGTTCATGTTTTCGCCTGGTAAAATCCCACTAAACAAGGTGCGACGCACTGCCTGAAGATTTATTCTTGGGTTTTTCTCTGCGCACTTAGCTTTCTCCTCGGTTAATTTCCGATGTTCTGCCAGTGACGGGCAAAACGGAAAATGGGCCTGCGGATATAGAAGATGCCCGGATCGGCAACCTGACGGTGCTCTTTGATTATTTGCATTGCTGATTCAGGGGCATACCCTTGCGCAATAAGGACCGCCGCCCCCATCGCAACGCCACGGTGACGCCCTCCGGCACAATGGGTTAGCACCCTGCCTCCATCCTGGATGATCTCCAAAGCCTTTTGGGCACCGCGCACCAGCATCCGTGCCGGGATGGGGAAGAACGGGTGATCGATGGTTGGCAGCCACAGGAATTCCAGCGGGGGCTGGTGCGGATCGGGGAAGGGAGGCCTCTCGATGCGCATGTTGATCACCAGCCGCACCCCAAGCTCACGCAATCGAGGATAATCCTCCGCATAAGGGGTTGTCCCGATGAATAACGCTTCCGTGATCTTCGAAATATCCATGTTATTGCCCCGTCGCTGCCCGCCAGACGGAATCCAATGCCTGCAAGGCGCTCAGCCGGTAGATCAGGATGGCCTGGTCGGTCAGGTAGACATCCCCCAGCCCGCCCTGGCCTTCCTTGGTGTAAAGCCCATGCTCCGGCAGAACCAGCGCTGCAGCCCAGTAATTCCACAGCGGCAGGCCATACTTGGCAGCCATATTCGCCAGGGCCTGATTGGTCTTCTCGCCCTGGTAGCGGTCATCGGCCTTGGTCGCAAGGATGGGCACCACGCCGGCTTCGAGCAGTTGCTGGATGATGGTTTCCAGGTATTCCTGGTTGCGGGTGATCCAGTGCGTCCCCGTGTTGATGAAAACGAACGAAGGATTGTGGATGCGCAGCTCGCACTCCACCGGGCTTTCATCCAGCGTGCAGGTGTATTTGCCTTCGTGCCAGATCGGGTTGAGCAGGCCGGCGACCGTGGTGGCATCCTTGACGGTGGGACTCTCGCGGTTGAACGAGCCGGTGAAATTGGCTACCGTTTCTTGAAGCTGGGCAGGTAATGCCGCAATAACATCCGGATCGGTTTCATAAACGCCCATGAAAACCTCCGGCTTGCTCTGGCAATCGCCGAAGATGGAGAAGGCGTTCGGATCATTGCCCAGTTCCTGGCCGCGGGCATAGATTTCGGCAATTTGGCTGGTCAGGATCGGCTGGACCGGCCAGGATTTCCATTCATCTGGATCGAGGGCCAGTTCGGATGGCAGCGGAGTGGCTGTGGGCGTGGATGTCGGCGCGCCGGGCAGGGTGAGGGTCCGGGTTGGGACCGGCGAGGGCTGCGTGGCGGCTGTCGGCAGGGTGACCGTCTGTGTGGGGGGATCTGCCTCGATGGTGGGTGTGACAGCCTGACCGCAAGCGGAAGCCAGCATGAGCACCAGCAAGGCTGAGAGGATGGGCTTTTGTGTTTTCATGTGCATGGTTCCATACCGATAATCGCGCAAGTATAACGCAAAGATTGGGCCAGGGAATCAACTTTTCAAGTGTCATTGCGAGGGCTGCTGGTTGAGTAGAGAATCGTATCGAGACCCAGCCCGAAGCAATCTCCTATTTGACAGCAAGTTGCCCTAACGGGAGATTGCTTCGTCGCCGCTATGCGGCTCCTCGCAATGACATTTCGCAAACGCGTGCCTTATCTTATTTAACCGCGTTGATGAAATCCGCCAGCAGGCCGTAGGCGGTCGTGTGCGGACCCGGATCGGTCTCCACGATGGAGAGATCGCCCAGCACGTCGGTTTTGAACTCAACAATGGAGGTCGATCCTTCTACGCTGTACAGTGGGGACGATATGGGCACCAGTTCCAGCGCGACCCGGCCTTTCACCCCGTCGGCCTCATTGACCGCCGAACAGACCAGTTTATAGCGCTTCCCCTCCGCTTTGGCCTGGGCGATCATTTCGGAAGTGATACCGCGGATGCCGGTCCGGTCGACCTGCTGGGGCGTGAAGGGGGTATCCATCAGCACGGTGACCAGGGCGGCGACCTTGATGGCTGCATCCCAGCCGTCCACATCGGCGGACGGGTCGGTCTCGGCCAGGCCGATCTGCTGGG
>JBFYSM010000454.1:0-3080 GCA_041301605.1 Chloroflexota bacterium
TGCCAGCGCGATGCAGCGATGGACATGGATGAACATGCATCTGGCGTGAGGGCCGTTTTCCTCTATGCAATCCTGCTTTCCACCTTCATTCCAGTCATCCAGAACCTGCTTGCCATCACTAACCGCCTGGCACTGACAACCGCCCACATTTCACGCTATGCCGCCGTTGTGGGTGGGCAACAGAATTGGAGCGATAACCTGATCGCTTTGTCAATGAATGCACTGATCGGCATCTATTTCGTTTTCATCCTACGCTTGGACTGGAAAAGGATCACCAATTCGGAAACTTTCGCCGATGTGCGCCGCGTCTATCGTTACCTGTGGGTGCTATACGGCCTGTTACTAACGATCTTTGGGATGCAACAACTGCTCCTGTTCATTTTCCGGGTTCCATTTAGTTCCTTCGTATCCCTGCTGCGAGCCGGTTTCATCAACGGGCTAGCACTGACCATGATTGGTACGCCGGTCTGGGTCTTTGCCTGGAAGACCGCCCAGGAAAGTTTGGCCGAAACGCCGGAACGGGAATCGCTGTTACGGCTGGGCTTGCTCTACACCCTGGCGCTGGCGGGCGTTGTGACGGTGTTGACATCTGGCGGGATCGTGTTGGATGCCTTGCTACGTTGGGCATTCGGCGAATCAATGGCACTGGATGATTTCATGAGCCAGGTAAGCGGTCCAGTTTCCATCGCTATCCCGCTGGCGGGTATCTGGGCATACTATGGCTATTGGCTGAACCGGGCCATGACAGATGTCCCGGAAGCGCCGCGCCGGGCCGGGATGCGCCGCTTGTACTTTTACATCCTGTCCGCGCTTGGCCTGGGGGCCACTTTCATCGGCTTGAGCATGCTGCTCTCCTTTGTTGCGGATACCCTGGTTGGGAATGCACTCTGGACAGCATACCTTCGACCACGCCTGGCAGGTTCACTGGCAACCCTGCTGGCTGGCTTCCCGCTCTGGTGGTTCACGTGGCGGCCCATGCAGGCCGAAGCCCTCGGCCCGGGCGATGCAGGCGACCATGCCCGACGCTCGCTGGTACGCAAGGTGTACCTGTACCTGGCCCTGTTTGCAAGCGTCATCGGCGGGATGGCATCAGCCGGTACAATGCTCTACACCCTTTTCAACCAGGTGCTGGGCGGATACACAGCGAACTTCCTGGCAGATTTCCTCAAGGCGCTGGAATGGTTATTCCTGTTCATTTCATTGGGGATCTACCACGGCCTGATCCTGCGCCGCGATGGCCGGATGGCCTCGCAGGCCCTGGCGGCCAAACACGCCGAGTTCGCGACCCTGGTACTCGATCCGGGTGATGGCATGTTCGCGGCATCCATCCAGGCCGCCATCCAGAAGCAGATCCCGGCCCTGCCGGTGACCATCCACCCGGCTGACCAAGCAATCTCTGATGAAATCCTGGGAAGCTGTAAAGCCGTCATCCTGCCAGCCGACCTGGCGGTCGAACCGCCGAAAGCGCTGGGAAGCTGGCTACATAAGTTCAACGGGAGTAGGCTGGTGGTCCCGCGCGCCGCGCAGGGGTGGGTCTGGGTTGGGAGCATGCGCAGCGATGTCAACCAGGCAGCAGCAACGCTCCGTAAATTGGCCGAAGGCCAGGAAATCCGGCAGCGGAAGATCTCCTCCGGTTGGATGATCCTCTTCTATGTCATCTCGGCGTTGTTTGGTCTGGAAATCCTGTTCCTGCTATTTGGAATGGTCATGTCGGCTTTCTTCGATTAGCCGTCTTTTCACTTTTCCGGTCTCAGGATATACTTTGCAAGGAGAGGATTGACACGATGAAAATTACCGTACTGCAAGAAACCCTGGCTCATGGATTGAGTGTTGTTTCCCGCGCCGTTTCACCCCGCAGCACACTGCCGGTCCTGGCGAATGTACTCATGGCCAGTGACGAGGGACGCCTGCGGCTCTCGGCCACCAACCTGGAGCTGGGCATCACCTGCTGGATTGGGGCCAAGATCGAGGAAGACGGTTCAACGACCGTTCCGGCGCGCACTTTCGTGGACCTGGTGGGAACGCTGCCTGCCGAACAGGTCAACCTCAACCTGAACACGAATACACAAACGCTCAACGTGCGCTGCGGTTCTTCGAATACCGACATCAAGTGCATCGATGCCCAGGAGTTCCCGCCCCTGCCCGTACCGGATCTGGAAGACGCCATCCAGATTAACGTAGCCGATTTCAAAGAAATGATCCAACAGGTGGTTTTTGCTGCCTCCACCGATGAAGCCCGTCCAGTGCTCATGGGTGTGCTGGTAACTGTGGAAAAAGATCGGGTCACCATGGCTGCCGCGGATGGTTTCCGACTTTCTGTGCGCAAGGCGGTCCTCTCCTCTCCTGCACAGCAGCCCGTATCGGCGATCATCCCGGGGCGCGCCCTGAGCGAACTGGCGCGCATTGCAGCCGATGGAGAGCAAATGATCCAGATGGTGATCCCCAAGGGGCGCGGCCAGGTCATCTTCCGCGTCAAGGATGTGGAGCTGGTGTCGCAGTTGATCGACGGTACGTTCCCGGATTACCAGCAGATCATCCCGCGCTCGTACAAGTCGCGCACCCTCCTATCCACGCAGGCCTTGCTCAAGGCTTGCAAGCAGGCCGAGATCTTTGCCCGCGAAGGTTCGAACGTTGCCCGCCTGAACATCAAGTCAACCGGTGAACTGGAGCCAGGATCAGTGGAAATCTCCGCGACATCCGAGGAAACCGGCTCAAACGAAACGATCGTTGCAGCCACGATCGAAGGTATTGGCTTGTTGATCGCCTTCAACGTCAAGTTCATGCGCGAGGTGCTGGAAGTAGTCAAATCGCCCAACGTAGCCCTGGAAACTTCTGCTCCCAATGCGCCGGGCGTCATCCGCCCGGTTGGGGAAGATGATTTCATCCATGTGATCATGCCGATGCACCTGGGCTGAACCAAGACCGTTTTCCTGTGTCAAAGACATGCTAAGCACCCCGCGAGGAATCGCGGGGCTTTGCTTTATAATTCACGGAAACATCCCGCCAGGTTGACCCAAAATGGCCATCCCAACCCCTTCTGACCCTGTCCTTAACATTTACCTGACCATCCGCCAGTATCC
>JBFYSM010000464.1:0-2746 GCA_041301605.1 Chloroflexota bacterium
TCATTTTTGTCTGTTTCATTGCAGATGGATTACAATTGTGGCGTGGATTCCATACCGAAGAGTTCCCTAACCGACAAACTCAAAGCACTGGGTGTCAAGGTTGGCGCGGCGGACCTCAAGCCTGCTGATCGACATGATATCGGATCGGTCGTTCCCGGAACCTATCATCCCACCCCCACAGGGGAGGTTTTTGTTTCCGAACAGGCTTACTCCGGCGATTATCGTCATGGAAACGCTTCACTGGTTATTCCAGACGAGCGCGATATCCTGGCTGCCTGGCTGGGCGATGTCCGCTTGCCAGATCTGCCGGTTGAATCCTTCGTATTCCTGGATATCGAAACATCTGGGCTGGCAGGCGGTACTGGCACGTACGCGTTCATGGTCGGTGTGGGTAAATTCGACGGGGATATATTTCGATTGCGCTTGTTTTTTATGCGCGACCCAGCTGAAGAACGGGCTTTGCTGACCGCGCTTGAGGAGTATTTCGCCTCGGCCCAAGCGCTGGTTACCTTCAATGGCAAGGCCTTTGATGCACCCTTGCTGGCGACACGCTTCCGGTTGCACAACATGCCAGTTCCATTCGAAGGCTACCTGCACCTCGATCTGCTCCCGCTGGCCCGGCGCCTCTGGCGCGACCGGCTGCCCTCGCGAGCTTTGAAATATCTCGAAGAGAACATCCTCCAGGCGCCGCGCACCAGCGAGGAAGTTCCAGGCTACGAGATCCCTTATCTATATTTTGATTACCTGCGCAGCGGGGATGCCCGTCCACTGGCAGGTGTGTTCTACCATAATGCCATAGATGTGGTTGCGATGGCGGCCCTGCTAAACCACATGGGTCACATGCTGGCAAATCCCTTGCATGAATCGATCGAACATGGGCTGGACCGGATTGCGCTGGCCAAGTTGTTCGAAGACCTGGGGAGATGGGATGATGCTGCCCGGCTTTATGAGCGCGGCCTTCAGGATAATCTGCCCGAAACCGATTTCTGGCAGGCGGTCAAGCGCCTCTCGATCCTGCAGCGTCGCCGGGGCGACCTGGAACATGCGGTGAAGTTATGGGAACAGGCGGCCGCTGATGGGCATGTCTATGCCTGCGTGGAATTGGCCAAGCACCACGAACACCGCCGCAAGGATCCTGTCGAAGCGTTGCGATGGACGGAGCGGGCGGCAGGTTTGGCAGGTGAATCGGATATTCCGCGCTATATCTATAACCATTGGATTTCAGAGTTGCAGCACCGGCAGGATAGATTACAGAAAAAGGCAGAAATCATTCACAGGAGCTAACAATGAGGCTTTCATTTTTCAGGAGCGGAGTCGCGGCTGGAATAGTGGCCATTATGTTCAGTCTGGCAGCTTGTATGCTCGCCATCCCGTTGCCCTCGGCGGCCCCGCTGCCAACCATTACGCCTACCCAGAGTCCTTTGTATAAACGAGTCATCTTGACGCCGGCTGCCGGCCATGAGGAGGGCCAGCAACCCAATTACACCATCGATACCCAAACGCCGCTTTTGGTAGGCAGTGATGATCGGCGGATGGAAGATTTCAATGAGTTGATGAAGTCGATCGTTCAGGAGGAAGTGGATGAGTTCAAAGGCTGGATGGCGGAAACGCCGGCTGAACCAATCGTCGGCGGTAGTTTCCTGGCGGTCAACTTTGCACAGCTTTCACCGCCGGGGAACCTGTTGAGCATCAAATTCTATATCATGTTCTACTTTGACGGGGCAGCCCACCCGGGCCACTACAGCCGGACAATCACTTATGATCTTGAGAATGGCGAGGAAGTCTCCCTCGATCAATTATTCCTTGCCGGAGTGGATTACCTCGGACCCATTTCAATCTACTGTATGGACGCGCTGCGTGAACGCGGCGTGACCCTCGATGAGTTCTGGATCGGCGGTGCACAACCAACACCGGAAAATTATCAAAACTGGAACATTACCGCTGACGGCCTGTTGATCACCTTCGATGAGTACCAGGTAGCGCCGTATGTGGCTGGACCGCAGGAAGTGGTTGTCCCATATGCTGAACTTGCCTCGATCCTTGATCCCAATGGCCCATTGGCCGATATTCTTCCCTAATGAAAAGAACATGAGGAGAACATAATGCCCGATATCCAATTCGATCGTTTCTACCGCTACGATGACCTTACCACCATCATCCGTGCTTTTGCCGGCGAGTATCCCAACCTGGTAAAGGTGGAGTCCATCGGTAAAAGTTATGAGGGCCGGGATATCTGGCTGCTGGCTGTGACGAACTTCGCGACCGGTCCAGACAGTGAAAAGCCGGCCCTGTGGGTGGATGGCAACATCCATGCCTCCGAGCTTTCTCCATCCAGCGCCTGCCTCTATTTTGGCGACAAGTTGACCAAGGAATATGGAACCAGTTCTGAGATCACGCGGGCGCTCGATACACGGGTCTTCTATATCTGCCCACGCGTCAACCCGGATGGGGCCGAGTGGGCGCTGGCCGACAAGCCAAAGATCATCCGCTCCTCGACCCGGCCCTATCCATTCGACGAGGAGCCGTTCGATGGATTGATCCGGGAGGATATCGATGGGGATGGCCGCATGCTGATAATGCGCGTCCCGGACCCCAATGGCGCGTGGAAGGCCTCCGAAACGGAACCCAGGCTGATGGTCCTGCGTGAACCGGGCGAGACCGGGGGACAGTATTACCGCATCCTGCCCGAAGGCCGCCTGGAAAATTATGATGGCGTCACCATCAAACTCCAGCCGAATAAGGAAGG
>JBFYSM010000488.1:0-7276 GCA_041301605.1 Chloroflexota bacterium
TTGACATGGCCGGAGGCGCTCCAGTTGCGATCCGGTGCGAAAACGGTGACCGTTCCCAGATCCCGCATGGCCTGTGCCAGGGCCAGGAGGCCAGGAGCTTGTACACCATCATCATTGGTTACCAGAATGTGCATGTTGTTCAATCCTCGCATGGATAATTTCTAGGTGATTATATCCTCTCCGCATCCAAGAGAGCTATAATCAGGTTATGAGAAGAATCCACCAAATATTCCGTCTTTTACTTTTTGTTTCGCTTCTCTCTGCCTGTAGCTCCACAGCGGAAGCCTCCCCCACGCCAACGAGTTTCCCGCCTGTGCAGCCATCCCTGCTGTACTTGCGAAGCGACTCGCCGGATGGGGAAATGCAATTGTTCATCCGCCAGGGATTGGATGATCCGGGGCGCAGCGTTCCCTTGCATGTATCCAGTTCTTGTGCGATCTGGGATCTGCGCCCGGCGCCACGTGGTCGGGTGATCGCCGTGGAACTGGATTGCGGGAATGGCATGACCGTGATGCTCATGGATCTCGAGCAGGAGACAACCAGCCTGCCGGCGGCGCAGTTCGAGACCGATGCCCGCTTCCTGGCCTGGATGCCCGATAGCGAACAAGCCTATCTCAAGATCGACACGCTGGGCGATCCGAGGGTGGTTTTGGTGGATATTCGCAGCAACCGAGCTGAAGAGTTGTCTTTCCCATCCACCCTGTACGATCTGGCGGTGATGCCGGATGGCCAGTCCGTGTTGTATGCCACCACCCAGGGGCTGGGGTTTGGTTCGGAACTCTGGTTGGCCAAGCCGGATGGCAGGTCAGAGCGACGCCTGCTGGTGGATCCAACTCACATCATCGCTTATGCCCGGCCTTCCCGGCAGGGTGACCGGATCGCCTATATCCTGATGCCCGATTCGCAGATTCCATTTACCATCGGGCAGTTGTGGGTGATGGACGCGGATGGCAGCGATGCCCGTTTCCTGGCGGATGTGGATGCCGGGCATGGCTTTGCCCCGGTCTGGTCACCGGATGGTAAGCGGATCGCGGCGGTGGTGCGTGAAAACCCGGATGATTCGGAAGCCAATACATCCGCCTGGGCGCTGGTCAGCAATATTTGGGTTGTGGATGTGGAGACCAATCGGGTAACTGCTGCAACGGATTTCCCTAATGCCCTGGTGGAGGCTCCAGCCTGGTCACCAGATGGCGAAGCGCTGGCCTTCAACGTTATCGGCGATGGTACAATCACAATATGGGTTTCCAACCTGGCTGAAGGAACCTTGCAGCCGGTGGATGAATCACCCTTCTCCTGTTGTGCGGTGTACCTGGCAGATGAATAGAATGATGCTTCGAAAGCTCCTCCTGATAGGAGGCCTGATCTTGACCTGTGCTGCCTGCGCGCCGGCAAGTATGCCCTCTCCTGCAGAGACTCCAACATCAGAAACACAGGCGACCGAAGAACCGACCATTGAGGTTCCTCCCCCACTTACAGAAGCAACCCCAACCCTTTCCATCCCTACGCCCGGTGCAGCGATCATTGAAACCTGGACTGGCGTGCCGAACTACCCTGAGTCTCTCCCTGGGATGCTCTACCGCCTGGAATATGATTCCAACCGATGGATCCCGATGGAAGATCAATTCGGACAAACGGTTCTGGCACATCGTTTCATCGAAGTTTGCGTTTTGAGCCCGGCTGTGGGGCGTGGCTTGCCGCCCAATTACAATGCCGAGAGTTCTTTTCGCTCTATTGGGGAACTGCAATACGAAGTTGTCACGATCAGTGAAAACCGCATCCCGCGCTACATCAACTATTTTGGTGGGGATGGGGTCATCTTCACCGGCTTCCAACTTTCCTTCCAGGGATATACAGAAGCGTGCATCCAGGAAGCTGAAGCCATCCTTGCCACACTCGTTTCCGTACCGGAGAACCCATAGAAGCAACGTGAAAAATCTTGCCTGGAAGCCCTTGCTGGTCGGGTTGGCGGTTGTCATCGCCGGTCTGTCCCTTTGGTCTCCGCTGCAACAGGCATTTGCGGGAGGGGCACCTGCGCCGGGAACGATTGTCCAACCGTTCCTCTACCCGCCGTATCCCGGCCGGGCTTCGCATGAGAGTGTTTTCGATCACTCATCTCCCAATTACTACCAGACCGATGAACGCGTGGTGGCCTATACAGGGGATGTGGCAACCAAGAACTGCCCCTATCCCGAGCCGACAGGTGGGAAGCCTCCGCCCATCCCTGGCTGGTGTGACGGCGGTTATGGCATTTACTGGAGTTGGACGCTGGGCGATTGGCTGGCCTACAATGGCCATGATGGGATCGATTACGGCATGTACTACCGGCCTCTCTATGCCGCAGCCGACAGCGACCAGGTGGCCTATGCTGGCTGGCATGATCCGCAGAACCATCGCTACGGGCTGGGGCTGTACGTCAAGCTGCACCACCCTAACGGGTACGAAACCTCCTACGGACACATGAGTGTGCTGGCTGTCCAGAGTTGCGAGTCACCAGGTTGCACCTTCATACAACATGGTGAAACCATCGGCATCAGCGGCAATACTGGAAATTCCGGTGGCCCCCACCTGCACCTGCGCGTGGTGGCACCCAATGGAAAAGCCATCGACCCTTATGGCTGGATCGGCGAATATTCCGATCCCTGGCCTTACAACCAAGGCTATTCGCTTTGGGCAGCATATCCGGCTGTCCAGCCGTTTGCAGGTGGTAATGTGCTCATCATCCCGAGCGGCAGCGAGTTGCCTTATCCGCCAACCGTAACCAGCGGGATCGTGATCGATGATGGTGCGCCCGGTTTCAGCGAGTCGCCGGCCAATTGCTGGATCCAGGCGGCTACCAACCCCGGGAATAGCGAGAACAATAGAATGCGTTATGTTCGCCCTGTGGTGGGGCAATCGCCCACCTGTTCCGCCACCTGGGGCTTCCCGGATGGTTTACCGGCTGGCAGTTATGCTGTTTACATCCGAATTCCCGATGCACATGCCACCAGCCAGGCAGCGGTGTACTCGATCTTGCATGCCGCTCAGATCCAAACCGTGATCATCAGCCAGGAGGTTTTCCCCAATCCCTATTACGTGACGGATGGCTGGGTGTACGTGGGCAAATATGAATTTGTGGGGAATGGCAATGAATATGTCAGACTGACAAACCAGACTCAAGACTCGCCTTATGACTATACCGGGCGCGAGCTGGGGGCGGATGCCGTTCGTTTTGTTTATCTGGAGGGGACTCTGCCCACCTTCACACCAAGCCCCACCCGGACCCTTGGCCCGACTTCTACACCCACGCGTACCTCAACTCCCAGCCGGACGCCCACCGTTACCAACACAGCAACCATTACGAGCACACCGACCATTACCCATACCCCAACCATCACCCTTACGCCAACGGCATCCCGGACGCCAACGAACACCCGCACCCCGACAGCCACGCGTACTCCCACTGCCACCCGTACACCGACCCAGACGCGCACGCCCGTGCCGTTGGCGAATGGCGAACTGTATGTGCGCGTTGATCCCAATATGGCAGGGAACCTGCGCCTGCGGGCCTGGCCGAATACCTCTTCCACAACACTGGCCTATGAAAGACCAGGCACCCTGCTGCGTGTGCTCGAAGATCCTGAAACGGCCGTCAGCAAGATAGGGGTATCCAATAAATGGCTGAAGGTGGAGGACCCGAATGGCAAGCAGGGCTATGTATCGGCGTTCTACTTGATCGTTGCTGATCCGGTCTCGATCACGCCAACTGCCACGCCCACCCTGACCCCCACGCTGACCCCCTATCCTGGCGGCGATCTCTACGTGAAGGTTTGGCCCGAGCAGATCACCCTGCGCCTGCGGGCATACCCCAACGCCAATTCCACTACCATTGCCTATGCCCCGGGTGGGACTCTCCTGCGCGTCCTGGATCCGGTCGAAACTGCCCTGCCCAAGATCGGCACCACGGGGCAGTGGCTGAAGGTTGCTGATCCGAATGGGAAGGTTGGATATATCTCTTCCTACTACCTTATCATTGCAGAAGCACCGAATGTGACGCCAACCCCCACGCCGACAGTTACGCCATCCGGGCCGACGTTCACGCCCGCACCGATTACCCCCACGCCCACGCCAACTGTAACCCCCACACCGCCGGGTGAACTGATCGTGAGGGTGATCTCTACATCATCGCTGCGCTTGCGGGCATCTCCGAATACCACTTCCACCACCCTGGCCTATGAAAGTCCGGGCACGCTCCTGCGGGTGGTCGAGCCGGTCAGTGCGGCGCTGCCCAAGGTCGGCGTCAACAACCAATGGTTGAAGGTTGAGGATCCGAACGGGAAAACAGGTTATGTAGCTGCCTGGTATGTGGAAGTGTATACCCCGTAATGGATTGGGCTTCACTCACATTGCAAAACGTGCGGATTTTCGTCCGCACGTTTTTTGTTCGTCAAAGAATGTCTACAGGCTTACCTTGCGCTGCAGAACCCGGTGGTGTTCGGCCTCGATGATGGCGATTACGGTGTCAACGGTTTCATCAAGATGGCAGTCGCTGTTGACGATGACATAGTCGAATTCTGTAATTCGTTTGAGTTCCTGGCGGGCGGTGGCGATTCTTAGTTTCAGGCCCTCCGGTGTTTCGCTTCGCCGTTTTACCAAGCGTTCCACCAATTCTTCCTCGTTCTGGGTGGTCAGGAAGATCAACAACGCCTCCGGAGCCAGCTTGCGGACCGTGGCCGCTCCCTGCACATCCACGCGCATGACCACATCCTTCCCGGAGGCCAGAGCCTCGCGCACCTGCTGCTTGGGGATGCCTTTGTAATCGCTGTAAACGATGGCATATTCGAGCAGCTCGTTCTCCTCGATCATGCGGGCAAACTCATCATGGGAGATGAAGAAATAATCCTGTCCGTGGGTTTCGTTCTCGCGCTTCTGGCGGGTGGTGGCAGTGACGACAAAGTGGAACGGCAGGTTGCGCTCCTTCATCCTGTGCAGGACAGTATCCTTGCCCACGCCGGATGGTCCGGAGATGACGATCAAAAGGGGTTGTGGCTGGTGGGGATTGAAATCGGGGTCAGCAGTCATATACCTATTTTACTCGATGCAAAGGACGATTATAATTTGAGCCATGCCTATCTACGACTATACCTGCCTGGACTGTCACAAACGCTTCGATGTCTTCATGAACTATGCCGAGTACGGCAAACGACCGGTATCCTGTGTGCATTGCGGGGGCAAGAACGTCCGCCGCAGGATGAACCGCGTCCGGGTAGCCAAATCCGAGGACAGCCGCATGGAAAGCCTGGCCGGTGACTTTTCGGATCCATCCGCGCTGGCCGGGCTGGAGGATGATCCCCGGGCAATGGGACGCCTTATGCGCAAAATGGGCAGCGAACTTGGCGAGCAGATGCCGCCCGAATTCGATGAAGTGGTGGACCGGCTGGAAAAAGGCCAAAGCCCGGAAGATATCGAGAAGGAATTGCCCGATCTGGGAAGCGGGGATATGGGCATGGATGGCGGAGGCTTCTAGGGCAAGAAGTTCTCCATCAAGGCAATATCAAAACTACGTGCCAGGTCGGATGCAACGAAGTCCCCCTCCGAGAAGCCTGCAATTTGCAGGCTTTCCTGTCCCGGCGCGCTGAGCCATATCCCGCTCGGTGAGCGGATGATGATCACGAATTGACCGGCATCCAGCCAGAGGATTTTTATCGCTCGAAGTGGCTCCACGGGCGGCATAGGCACAGCCTGCGCCTCGCTCTCTCCTGTTTTCATCCATTGGATCATCCCCCCGGTATCCGTGAACAGGAAACTTTGCGAGTTGGGTGCCCAACCCAGGAAACCCAGGCCGGTGTAATCCTCGTGGGTGGCGCGAGCATAAACCATATCATCCGTTCCATCCAAGTTAGCAATGTGCAGTTCGATGGGGCTGTCGAGCATCCCATCATCCAGAATGTAAGCGAACCTCGATAAGTCCGGTGAGAAGGACAGCCCGCGATACATCGATGTTTCGTATGGGATGGATGGCTCTCCCTCAACTGGGATTTTCCAGATGGTTATAAACTCTTCCGACCATACTTCCAGCAGGAAGGATAGTGAATCGCCTGCCCAGTATGGCTTGGGGATGTAGGGAAAATGTCCGCTTTGGTAGGGGGAATAGGTTAATCTGGCTTTCTCTTCACTACCGTCAGATTTTATGAGCAGGGCTCGTTCCTTCGATACAACCGCCAGCCAGGCTCCATCCGGTGATGGATACACCAATCCCCCTTGACCCGCTGGAAAGATGGGGACGATTTCATCCGTGTCAGTATGGAGGATATACAAATCCTGGTTGGGCTGCAGACCGATTCCAGAATCCTCCAGAGTTGAAACCAGAAGCAAGGGCTTACCGCCTACCCAAGAGAACTGGACTAGCCGGGCTGGGTTTTGCGGCTCGATGGCGGTCATCTCCTGCGCCGGGATGAGCACACGTTCACTGGAGCCATCGCTGTGGATGACCAGCAATTCCCCATCCCGGATGAAGGCAATTTGATCTCCGCTGGCGGAAAATACCGGGGGAGTATCCGGGTTTGCGGAGGTTAAGGGGATCGATCCACCGTTCTCCCAAAGCCACAATTGTTCCTGGGCTGTGTAGGCAACCTGGATGGAACGATAAACCGATGGCAGGGGAATATCCGTTGCGGGGGGAACGGTTTCTGTCTGTTCAGGCTGGGGCGGGGTGACAGACGCTTCGAGTGTGGGCGGAACAGAAGGGCTGGTCTGCGGCTGGCAGGCCGCCAGCAGGATGATGAAGGGCAGCGTCCAAAGCCGGTTGTTCATCTTCAAGGCTGGATAACCGCGCCGGGTACCAATTGTTCTTTTTCCTGCCCCTTGCGCATGATCCAGGCCTCGCCCTGCTCCAGGGTGGTTTTACGCCCATTCACCCTGACAGAAGCTCCGTCGCAAAGCAGGATGATCGGATTATCCTGGAAAACATGATATTCGCCCAACCATTCATCTTTGTCTGCTTGGGCGGGCCCATCTTTCGGGTAATGAACGTTTAAGTTGAACGGTGTGGCCTGCAAGCCTTTGAAATAAGAGGTTGGGACGATGTTCATATCGTTGGATGTCAGGATATTCGGGCCGCAAAATACCGTCCCGGCACTGAAGGCCACCACCGGCAGGCCGGCTGCCACCTTCTTGCGTAGGGTATCCACGATCTTGCTGATGTGCAGGCGGTGGTTGAGCAGGAAGGTGTTCCCGCCGGGGATGTAGGCCAGCGAAGCCCGGCGCAGGATATCTTCTATTTTCAGCAGGGTCATCATTT